>JAUYLL010000111.1 GCA_030698375.1 Nocardioides sp.
CCACCTCGAGCAGCAGCGCCAGATCGAGAGCCTGCAGGAGTCCATCGCGTCCTCCGAGGCCGCGATCGAGGACCTCCAGCGCGAGAAGCGCCGGTGGAAGGACGACGCGTACGTCGAGACCCAGGCCCGCAAGCGGTTCGGCTTCGTGATGCCGGGGGAGACCAGTTACCAGGTCATCGGCCGCGACGGCGAGCCGCTGGCACCGGAGGCGTCGCTCACCGACCCGGGTGCGGTCGAGGAGGACGTCGACGACCCGTGGTGGGAGAAGGCCTGGGGGACCGTCGAGGCGGCCGGTGACCCCGAGCACGACGGGCCGGCCCCGGCTGAGGAGATCCGCGCCCCGAGGAAGAAGCGCCCATGAGCATCGACCCCCGTGACGAGGCCGCCGTCGCCGCCCAGCTCGGCCGGCCGCCGCGCTCCATCCACGCGGTCGGGCACCGGTGCCCCTGCGGCAACCCTGCGGTGGTCACGACCGAGCCGCGGCTGGAGAACGGCACGCCGTTCCCGACCACCTTCTACCTGACCTGCCCGCGGGCGGCGTCGATGATCGGCACCCTCGAGGGATCCGGCCTGATGGCCGAGATGACCGAGCGGCTGGCCAGCGACCCTGCCCTCGCCGAGGCGTACGCCGGTGCCCACGAGGCCTACCTCGAAGCTCGCGAGGCGCTCGGGCACGTGCCGGAGATCGCCGGCATCTCCGCCGGCGGCATGCCCGACCGGGTCAAGTGCCTGCACGTGCTCGCCGGCCAGTCGCTCGCCCAGGGACGCGGGGTCAACCCGCTCGGCGACGAGGTGCTGGACGCCCTGGGCGAGTTCTGGGCGACAGGTCCGTGCGTCGACCCCGACGCCCCCGCCGACCCGGAGACCGCCGGGTGACCCGGGTCGCCGCGATCGACTGCGGGACCAACACCGTCAAGCTCCTCGTGGCGGACCTGGCGCCGGACGGCACCAGCACCGAGCACGTGCGCACCATGCGCATGGTGCGGCTTGGCCAGGACGTCGACCGCACCGGTCGGCTGGCCGACGCGGCCCTCGACCGGCTCTTCGCTGCCCTCGACGAGTACGCCGTCCTCGTCGCCGAGCACGGCGCGGACCGGATCCGGTTCTGCGCCACCAGCGCGGCGCGCGACGCGGAGAACAGCGACGTCTTCGCGGCCGGGGTGCGCGCCCGGCTGGGCGTCGACCCCGAGGTGGTGACCGGGGCCGAGGAGGCGCGGCTGTCCTTCGACGGTGCGACCCGGGGCCTGCCCCCGGGGCTACCCGGACCGTTCCTGGTGGTCGACATCGGCGGTGGGTCGACCGAGCTCGTACGTGGGCCGGCGTACGCACCCTTCGACCCGACCTCGCCCCACTGCCAGGCGCACTCGATGGACGTCGGAGCGGTCCGGCTCACCGAGCGGCACCTCGCCACCGACCCGCCGACCGCGGCCGAGGTGGAGGCCGCGACCGCGGACGTCGAGGCCGCCCTCGACGCAGCCCCGGTCGACCTCGCCGGAGCCGGCACGGTCATCGGGGTCGCGGGCACCATCACCACGGTGGCCGCCGACGTCCTCGGCCTGGGCTCCTACGACCGGGCCGCGATCGACGCCTCGGTGCTGCCGGTGGACGCGGTGCGTGCCACGACCTCCCGCCTGCTCGGGCAGACAGTGTCCGAGCGGCGCGCGCTGCCGTTCCTGCACCCCGGGCGCGCCGACGTCATCGGTGCGGGAGCGCTGCTGCTCGAGCGCGTGCTGGCCCGCACCGGGGTGCCCACCCTGCGAGTCTCCGAGGCCGACATCCTCGACGGCATCGCCTGGTCGCTGGCCACCTGAGGTGTCGCGGCACCGCAGCCCGGGTAGGCCAGCCCCGTGAGCACCGACGCCAGCACCTCGCCGCAGCACGTCCCGGACCCCGACGACCCGCGCAAGCCCGACAGCCCCACGGACCTGACGACGCCGTCCCGCAAGTACATCCTGCGCAAGACGCTGCGGGAGTTCAGCGAGGACGAGTGCACTGACCTGGCCGCTGCGCTGACCTACTGGGCCGTCCTTGCGTTGTTCCCGGCCCTGATCGCGCTCACCTCGCTGCTCGGGCTGGTCGGCCAGGCGCGCACGTCGGTCGACACGGTCCTGGACGTCCTCGACGATCTCCTGACCCCGTCGACGATGGAGACGATCCGTCCCGTGGTGGAGGGGATCGCGGAGTCGGAGACCGCCGGCTTCACCCTGGTCGCCGGTCTGCTCGGTGCCCTGTTCACCGCCTCTGGGTACGTCGGGGCCTTCGGACGCGCGATGAACCGCGTCTACGAGATCGACGAGGGCCGCCCGCTGTGGAAGCTGCGACCGATGATGATGCTGGTCACGCTGGTGACCGTCCTGCTGGTGGCGACCGTGCTGCTGATGCTGGTGGTCTCCGGTCCGGTCGCCGAGGCGATCGGGAACGCGGTCGGACTCGGCTCCACCGCCGTCTTCGTCTGGAACGTCGCGAAGTGGCCGGTCCTGCTCGGTCTGGTCATGCTGGTGGTGGCGATCCTCTACTGGGCGACCCCGAACGTTCGGCAGCCGAAGTTCCGCTGGATCTCCGCCGGGGCGTTCCTCGCCATCGTGGTCTGGGTGATCGCCTCGCTCGGCTTCGGCTTCTACGTGGCGAACTTCGGCAGCTATAACGCCACCTACGGGTCGTTGGCCGGTGTCATCATCTTCCTGCTGTGGCTCTGGATCACCAACATCGCCCTGCTCTTCGGTGCGGAGCTCGACGCCGAGCTCGAGCGCGGCCGTCAGCTCCAGGCGGGCATGGCCGCCGAGATCTCCATCCAGCTCCCCGCCCGCGACACCAGCGGCATCGAGAAGTCGGAGGCCAAGTCGGCCGACGACATCCGCAGGGGCCGGGAGATCCGCGAGTCCGCCGAGCGCAACCACGACTTCACCGTCGCCCCCCACGAGGAGCACGTCGCGGCCACCGGCGAGTCGACGGACGACGGGGAGGGCCGCGCCTGAGCACCCGCAGCCCCGGCGGCGTACGGCGACGTGCCCGGTCCGCCCCGGACCTCCCGGCACTCGACGAGGCGGTCGTCGACTGCTTCGCGTGTCCTCGGCTGGTGCGGTGGCGCGAGCAGGTGGCCCGGGAGAAGCGCGCCGCGTTCGCCGACGAGACCTACTGGGGACGCCCCGTCCCCGGCTTCGGCCCCGCGGACGCGGGCGTGGTGGTCCTCGGCCTGGCGCCGGCCGCGCACGGCGCCAACCGCACCGGCCGGGTCTTCACCGGCGACCGGTCGGGGGACTGGCTCTTCGCCTCGATGCACCGCGTCGGCCTCGCCAACCAGCCCATGAGCGTGCACGCCGAGGACGGCCTCGAGCTCCACGGGGCGCGGGTCCTCGCCGCCGTGCGGTGTGCCCCGCCGGCCAACAAGCCCACGCCGGAGGAGCGGGACGCCTGCGCGCCCTGGCTGCTGCGGGAGCTGACGCTGCTGGCGCCCACCATGCGGGTGCTCGTCTGCCTCGGGGGCTTCGGGTGGGAGGCGGGGTTGCGGGCCCTGCGCGAGCTCGGCTGGGGGTCCCCGGCCGTCCGCGCTTCGGCCACGGCGCGGAGGTCGTGGTGACCCCGCCCGAAGGCCCGGACGTGACGGTGCTGGGGTGCTTCCACCCCTCGCAGCAGAACACCTTCACCGGCCGGCTGACCGAGCCGATGATCGACGACGTGCTCGGCCGCGCGGCGGCGCTGGGCGGACAGTGAGCCCTGCGCCGTGATCCGGGCATGCCTCGGGGCCCGCACCAGGCGGGCTGCGGGGCGGGTTCCTCAGCTCTCGGCGGGCTCGAGCAGGTGGCGCGGGAGGGCCGGGTTGGTCTGCCCGGGTGGTCCGCCCTGGTCGACAGGGACGTAGGGCTCGATGTGGTCGAGATCTGCCGTTCTGGCGTCGCGGGTGCAGTCGGGGAAGACACAGGTGCGGTCGCGCAGGACGACCAGGTCGCGCATCCACTCCGGCGGCATCCGACCGTCCACGCCGTCGGTGCGGGTGGTCTCGAGCACCGGGCGCAGGGTGATGCCGTCGCGGGCGATCCCGCCGGGTCGAGTGAGCCACTCGCCGAGCAGGTCGAGTGTCGCGGGTCCGAGCTTCTCGATTCTGCCGCCGCCGTCGAGACCGTCCTCGAGCATCGCTGAGACGTCGCAGGCGTCCAGGTGCAGGTAGACCACCGCCGCACGGCCGCGCACCCCCTTCGGGACCTTGGAGCCGGCCGACTTGCTGCTGGCGTGAGTGGTCAGATCACCGGCCAGCAGGTCCATCGCCAGCTGCGGGTTCGTCAACGTCCCCACGGCCTTGGCGCGGGGCACCTGCAGCGGTGACTCGTCCCCGAGGGCGGCGTGGACGGTGGCCAGGTCATCGAGGGTGGCGTCGAGGATCGCGGCGTCGGGGGTGTCGAGCACCATCGCCACCCGCATGGTCACCCCGGCACCCGCAGGACCGGGGCGCTCGAGGAACACCCCACGCCCGTCGAGACGTTGCGCTTCGCGGTCGGCGAAGGTCTCGGGGTCGAAGCGCCGCAACGCCTCTCCGACCAGCTGCCCCACCACACCGGTGATCGAGCGGCGGG
>JAUYLL010000114.1 GCA_030698375.1 Nocardioides sp.
CGCCGACGCCGTGGACGCCCACGACCCACCGGAGTGGATGCGCGAGCTCGTCATCCTGCGGGACAGGACCTGCGTCTTCCCCGGTTGCCGCACCAGCGCCCGAAGATCCGACCTCGACCACATCGAGCCTTATGTCCCACCCGACGACGGCGGCCCACCGGGCCAGACCCGACCAGAGAATCTCGCCGCGCTCTGCAGACGCCACCACCGGTTGAAGACCCACAGCGGCTGGACCTACCGGCGCGCCGGCGAGGGCTACACCTGGGACCCGCCAGCCCGCGCCGCCTGAACTCAGCGCAGCGGGAGGTGGTCGCCGAGGTCGGAGCGCTCGCCGGAGGCGGTGACGCGCCCAGCGTCGACCGCCTCGGCCCAGGTGGTCGCCCCGGACGCCACCGCGACCCAGGTCTCGGGATCGGTCTCGACGACGGCCGGAGGCGTGCCGCGGGTGTGCCGGACCCCGGGCAGGCACTGCACCGCGGCGTACGGCGGCACCCGGACCTCGAGGGCCCCTCCCGGTGCACGCTCGGCGAGCACGGCCAGGAAGTGCTTGGTCAGCATCCGCAGGTCGGTGGGCTCCGTCACACCGGCGGCGTGCCGGGCGAGGGCCGCCTCGACCTCGGTGGCGGGCTGGGGACGCAGACGGACGGGCACCCCACCAGTATCGCCGCTCGGGACATGCACGTCCGTGCAGTGCACGGACCTGAGGCAGGTCGCCCCGTCACCACCGCCGCCGCGGTCTCGTTCAGCCTATGTTCCCGCCGCTCGGGCGGTCCACAGAGAGGTCCTCCATGTCCTTGTCCCGTCCCCGCAGGCTTCGCACGGGAGCGGCCGCTGTCCTGGCAGCCGGCGCCCTCGCCGCCACCGGCCTCGCCCCCGCCCAGGCCGGCCCGACCCCCTCGGCCGTCGCACCACTCGGTGACTACATCGTGGTGCTCGACGACGACGCCACCGCAGGCCGCGTCGCGCAGCGGCACGCCGACCGCCTCGGCCTCACCGTGGGGCACGTCTACAGCGCGGCCCTCCAGGGCTACTCCGCGCGCATGCCCGCTGCTGCGGTGCCGCTCCTGGAGGCGCTGCCGCAGGTGCAGTCGGTGGAGGCCGACCGTCCGGTCCGGACGACCGCCCAGTCCACCCCGACGGGCATCGCCCGCACGCTGGCGACCCAGAGCCCGACGGCCAGCATCGACGGTGTCGACGACCGCGTCGACGTCGACGTCGCCGTGATCGACACCGGCGTACAGCTCAACCACCCGGACCTCAACGTCTACCGACCGGGCGCCAAGGCCTGCGGCCTGCTGAACCTCAGCGCCGACGACGCCCAGGGCCACGGCACCCACGTCGCCGGGACCATCGGGGCGCTCGACAACGGCACCGGCGTCGTCGGTGTCGCACCCGGTGCACGGATCTGGCCGGTGCGGGTGCTCAACGCCCTCGGCACCGGGTCCACCTCCGACGTGATCTGCGGGATCGACCACGTCGCCGCCAACGCCGACGAGATCGAGGTGGCCAACATGAGCCTCGGTGGCGCCGGCACCGACTACGGCTCCTGCGGCGCGGGCCGCGACGCGATGCACAAGGCGATCTGCAACGCCGTGGACGCCGGGGTGACCTTCGTGGTCGCCGCCGGCAACGAGTCGAGCGACGCCGCCACCAGCACCCCGGCGGCGTACGACGAGGTCATCACCGTGAGCGCCCTGGCCGACTTCGACGGCCGGCCAGGCGGGCTCGGCCAGCCGACCTGCCGCACGGACGTCGACGACACCTTCGCCGACTTCTCCAACTACGGCGCCGACGTCGACCTGATCGCCCCCGGGGTGTGCATCGAGTCGACCTGGCTGCGCGGCGGCTACAACACGATCAGCGGCACCTCGATGGCCAGCCCGCACGTCGCGGGCGGTGCCGCGCTCTACCTCGCCCGCAACCCCGGTGCCAGCCCGGCCCAGGTCCAGGCAGCCCTGATCGCCGCCGGCTCCGACGACTGGGACGCCAGCGACGACCCCGACGGTGTCAAGGAGCCGCTGCTCGACGTGTCGGCCTTCTGACGCTCACGCGGGCCCGCCCGGGGTTACGATCTTCGGGCGGGCCCTCGCCCGCGTCCTCACTCGGAGGCACCATGTCCCCACGCATCCTCCCGGCCCCGGCGACCACCGCTCTCGTCGCCCTGCTCGGCCTCCTCGCTGCGCTCCTCGCCGTCGTCGCCCCCCAGCCCGCCGCTGCGGACACCCGCGCCATGCCGGGGCACTTCACCGGGTACGCCTTCGACCAGTGCCAGGCGCCCTCGCAGTCCGCGATGGACGCCTGGTGGAACGCGTCGCCATACGCGGGGATCGGCATCTACATCGCCGGCGACCTGCGCTTCTGCCGCGTGCAGACCCACCTCGACGCCACCTGGGTGGCCCGGCAGGCCCGCACCGGCTGGCGGCTGCTGCCGCTGACGGTCGGCCGGCAGGCGTCCTGCTCGACCGTGGAGCGCTACCAGGACCACCTGATCGACGACAACCCCACGAAGGGGTACGCCGCCGCCCGTGGTCAGGGTCGGCGGGAGGCGCGCAGCACGGTGCGTGCCGCCCGAGCACTCGGCATCGGGAAGCGCAGCGTGCTCTGGTACGACATCGAGGCCTTCCCGACGACCAGCACACGGTGCCGCGAGTCGGCGTTGGCGTTCCTGTCGGCGTGGACCAACACCCTGCACAACCTGGACTTCCGGTCCGGGGTCTACTCCTCGGCCGCGTCCGGCATCGCGGTGCTCGACCAGGCCCGCCGGGCCGGCCGGCACACGATGCCCGACTTCCTCTGGGTCGCCGAGTGGGTGGCCGCCTCCTCCTACCGTCGTCCGCCGACCGCGGTGCCGCCCTCGCTGCAGTCGTCGTTCTACGACTCCGCGTGGTGGGTCGCGCAGGGCAGGGTGATGCGCCAGTACCGCGGTGACCACGACGAGCGGTACGGCGGCGTCCGCATCAACATCGACACCAACTACCTCAACCTCGGCCGGGGGTCCCGGGTCCCGCGTGCCCAGGCGACCTGTGGCGTCGAGATCGACTACGACCGCTACCGCCGCTTCACGCAGGGCTCACGCGGGGAGCAGATCCGGGCCGCCCAGTGCCTGCTGCGCCAGCTCGGGCACTACCGGAAGAAGGTGTTGCGTCCGCGCTTCACCCCCGCGACCAAGGCCGCGGTCTACCGGTTCCAGACCGCCAGCGGGCTGCCGCGCCACGGCAAGCTGAACCGCCGGGTCTGGGTCGCCCTGCTCACCGCCGCACCCATCCCCGCGGCGACCCCGGTGAGCAAGTACGGCTCCGCCACCCACGCCGTACGCCGGATCCAGCGGGCGCTGAACGCCACCGGTGGTGCCAGGCTCCCCATCACCGGGTTCTACGGGTTCGAGACCACGCAGGCCGTCCGCGACTACCAGCGGGCCGTCGGGCTCCCGGCGAACGGCGTGGTCGCCCCCACCACCTGGGCCACCCTGCGCGCCGGGCGGTCCTGAGGGTCAGCCGAGGGCGGCGGGCAGCGTCGCGGACCAGACCGCGCGCAGCTCGCCCAGCGGCACGGAGAAGCGGTCGACGACCTCGAGCACAGCGTCCGCGCCCCGACCGGCCGTCTCGCCGATCCGCACCCACGGCACTCCCTGCTCGTCGGCGAGCGCGGTGACCGCCGCCTCCTGGGCGGGGTCGACGGCGACGACGGCGCGGGCCACGGACTCGCTGAAGAGCGCGACGAACGGGTCCTCGGAGACGCCGGCGAGGTCGACCCGGACTCCCACGTCGTGGCGCAGGCAGGCCTCGACCAGCGCCTGGGCGAGCCCGCCGTCGGAGAGGTCGTGGGCGGCAGCGAGCAGCTCACCCTGGCCCGCAGTGACGAGCACCTCGGCGAGCGCCTGCTCGGCGGGGAGGTCGACCCGCGGCGGGGTTCCGCCGAGGTGGCCGTGGACGACGTGGGCCCACTCGCCGCCGGAGAGCTCCTCGCGGGTGGTGCCGAGCAGCAGGACCGACTGGCCCTCGGCGGCGAATCCGGACGGCGTGCGCTTCGTGACGTCGTCGACGACACCGAGCACCGCGACGACCGGGGTCGGGAGGATGGCGGTCTCGCCGGTCTGGTTGTAGAGGCTGACGTTGCCGCCGGTGACCGGGATGCCGAGTGCCGCGCAGCCGTCGGCGAGCCCGCGGGTGGCCTCGGCGAATTGCCACATCACCCCCGGGTCCTCCGGCGAGCCGAAGTTCAGGCAGTCGCTGACCGCGAGCGGGCGGCCACCGGTGGCCGCCACGTTCCGGTAGGACTCCGCCAGCGCCAGCTGCGCGCCGGCGTACGGGTCGAGGCGGGCGAAGCGGCCGTTGCAGTCGGTGGAGACCGCGACCCCGAGCCCGGTCTCCTCGTCGATGCGCACCACACCGGCGTTCTCGGGCTGGGCGAGGACGGTGTTGCCGCGGACGTAACGGTCGTACTGGTCGGTGATCCAGGACTTGTCGCAGAGGTTCGGGCTGGCGACCAGCCGCAGGACCGTCTCGCGCAGCTCGTCGGCGGAGGCAGGGCGCGCCAGGGCCTCGGCGCGGTCGGCCTGGAGGGCTTCCTGGGCGTCCGGGCGGGCGTAGGGGCGCTCGTACGTCGGCCCGTCGTGCGCGACGCTGCGCGGCGGCACGTCGACGACGGTCTCGTCGTGCCAGGAGATCGTCAGCCGGCCGGACTCGGTGACCTCGCCGACCACGGTGGCGTCGACGTCCCACTTGGCGCAGATCTCGAGGAAGCGGGCGACGTGCTCGGGCTCGACGACCGCCATCATCCGCTCCTGCGACTCGCTCATGAGGATCTCCTCGGGAGCGAGCGTCGAGTCACGCAGCGGCACGCGCTCGAGCCAGACGTGCATCCCGCCGTCGCCGGCGCTGGCCAGCTCCGAGGTCGCGCACGAGAGACCGGCGCCACCGAGGTCCTGGATGCCGGCGACGAGTCCCTCGGCGAAGAGCTCGAGCGTGCACTCGATGAGCAGCTTCTCCATGAACGGGTCGCCCACCTGGACGCTGGGCCGCTTGGCCGGACCGCCCTCGGTGAAGGTCTCGCTGGCGAGCACCGAGACACCGCCGATGCCGTCGCCACCGGTGTGGGCGCCGTACAGGATCACCTGGTTGCCGGCGCCGGTCGCCTGGGCGAGGTGCAGCTGCTCGTGGCGCATGACGCCGACACAGAGCGCGTTGACCAGCGGGTTGCCGAGGTAGGTCGCGTCGAAGACGGCCTCGCCGCCGATGTTGGGCAGGCCCAGGCAGTTGCCGTAGCCGCCGACGCCCGCGACGATCCCCGGCAGCACGCGGTGGGTGTCGTCGGCGTCGAGCGGTCCGAAGCGCAGCGGGTCCATGACCGCGATCGGCCGGGCCCCCATCGCGAGGATGTCGCGGACGATGCCGCCGATGCCGGTGGCCGCGCCCTGGTAGGGCTCGACGTACGACGGGTGGTTGTGGGACTCGACCTTGAAGGTCACCGCGTAGCCCTGGCCGACGTCGACGACGCCGGCGTTCTCGCCCATGCCGACCATGAGGTGCTCGCGCATCTCCTCGGTCATCGACTCGCCGAACTGCTTGAGGTGCACCTTGGAGGACTTGTAGGAGCAGTGCTCGCTCCACATCACCGAATACATCGCCAGCTCCGAGGACGTCGGGCGACGACCCAGGATCTCGCGGATGTTGGCGTACTCGTCAGGCTTCAGGCCGAGGTCGGCCCACGGCTGGGCGTGGGCGGGGTCCTCCGCCGCCACCGTCACGGTGTCGAGGCGGAGCCCCGGGACGGCGCCCGAGGTGGTGGGAGCGGGCTGGCTGGAAGGCGTCGACACGGGCCCCAATCTACCGGCGTACGGCGGGCCCTCCGCCCCCCGTCCGTCCCTCACGGTCGCGGCAGACTCCTGGGATCCGGCGCCGGCGCGTGCGACGCTTCTCACCATGACCCCGATGCCGGCGATCGGCCGCCGCACGCTCCTCGGGCTCGGCGCCGGTGGCGCGGCCCTCACCCTGGTCCCCGGCACCGCCGAGGCCGCCCCGCGGCTGGGCGCCGTCCTCGCCCGCGACCTCGTCGTCCCGTGGGGCGTGGCGTTCCTCCCCCACGGCGACGCGCTGGTCAGCGAGCGGATGACCGGGCGGATCTACCGGGTCCGCAAGGGCGGCGGCAAGCGGCTGGTCGGACGCATCCCCGTCGAGGCGACCGGCGAGGGCGGGCTGCTCGGGCTCGCGGTGCACCCGAAGTTCGCCGAGGGGCGGAACTGGGTCTACGCCTACTTCACCACCGCGACCGACAACCGGATCGTGCGGATGCGGTTCGCCCGCAACCAGCTCGGTCGGCGCCGGCTGGTGCTCGCCGGGATCCCGAGCGACCGCATCCACTGCGGCGGGCGGCTCCGCTTCGGCCCCGGCGGGATGCTCTTCGCCTCGACCGGTGACGCGAACGTCCCCTCCCTCGCCCAGGACCGGCGTTCGCTGGCCGGGAAGATCCTGCGGATGACGCCGACCGGCAAGGTCCCGAAGGGCAACCCGTTCGGCAACCACGTGTGGTCGCTGGGCCACCGCAACGTGCAGGGCATCGTCTTCGACGACCGCGGGCGCCTGTGGGCCAGCGAGTTCGGCGCGAGCTCGTTCGACGAGATGAACCGGATCGTCAAGGGCGGCAACTACGGCTGGCCGCACGCCGAGGGTGCCGGCGGCCCCGGCCGGCAGCCGTTCGTCACCTGGGCGACCTCCGAGTGCTCCCCCAGCGGCATCGCGACCGCCAAGGGCTGGGCGTACGTCGGCGCCCTGCGCGGCCGCAGCCTGTGGGCCGTGCGGCTCAACGGTCCTCGCGCCGGCCGCAAGGTCCGGCTCTTCGAGAACCGGCTCGGCCGGATCCGCACCGTCGAACGCGCCCCCGACGGCTCGCTGTGGATCACCACCTCCAACCGCGACGGCCGCGGCACCCCCGGCCCCGCCGACGACCGCGTCCTGCGCGTCCGCCTCTGAGGGTTCTCAGACGGGCGGGCCGACGAGGAGGGCCAGGGCGGTGAGGCCGAGGACGAGGACGACGCCGGCCAGGAGGCCCTGGAGCGGGCGGCGGAGCAGGAGGGCGAGGAGCCGCTCGACGCGACCGTCGGGCTGGGCGGTGCGCAGCCGCCAGTGGTCCTCGAGGCCACCGCGGCGCTCGACGGCGATGTCGAACCACACCGTGAAGAACGGGGGTACGGCGGCCAGCAGGCCCCGCGTCGTACGTCCGGCGCTCCACATGCCGTCCACCGCGACCACCACGGTGGTCACGCAGTAGGCCACGAACACGACGCCGTGGAGCATGCCGCCGATCTGCACCCCGACCTCGGTGGTCTCGGTGACGTACTTGAGGAACATCCCGGCCAGCAGCAGCGCCCAGGTGACGGCCTCGGCGACGGCGACGACCCGGAAGAGCAGACGAGGACCCATGGCCCCGATCATCCCGCGTCACCGATGCCCACCCGGACACCGGCCCCGCCTGGGATGCTGAGGGAGTGAGCCGCGCCGCAGACCCCACCCGTCGCGCCCGGGTGGTGGGGCTGGACGTCGCCCGTTGCCTGGCGCTGCTGGGCATGATCGCCACCCACGTCATCCCCGCCTACACCCCGGACGGCGCCGACCTGTCCTGGTCGGCCGAGCTGGCCGGGGGCCGGGCCTCGGCACTCTTCGCCGTGCTGGCCGGCGTCACGCTCACCCTGGGGGCGGGGGGAACCCGCCCGGTCCACGGCCGCGCGTGGGCGGGGGTCAGCGCCGGCGTCGTCGTCCGGGCGCTGCTCATCGGCGTGCTCGGGATGGCGCTGGCCGAACTCGACGCCGGGATCGCGATCATCCTCACCTACTACGGGCTGCTGTTCTGCCTCGGCATCCCCTTCCTCGCGCTCCGCGCCCGAGCCCTGCTCGGCCTCGCCGCCGGCTGGCTCGTGCTGTCACCGGTGCTCTCGCACCTGGTGCGGCCCGAGCTCCCGCCGCGCGGCTTCGAGAGCCCGGCGTTCGCCCACCTCGCCGACCCGGGCCGGCTGCTCGCCGACCTCACCTTCACCGGCTACTACCCGGTGGTTCCGTGGCTGACCTACCTGCTGGTCGGCATGGCGCTGGGCCGTCTCGACCTGCGACGGGTCACCACCGCCGCGCGCATCGCGGCGGCGGGGCTCGTGCTCGCGGTCGCAGCGCCCCTGGTCTCCCGTTGGTTGCGCGACCGCCCCGCCATCGGCGGCCCGCTGCGCGACTCCCTGGAGGCGCAGCACGGCGTGGGCCTGCGCGACTCGGTCATCGACCTGACCCTGGCCCGCGGCGCCTACGGCACCACCCCGACCGACACCTGGGCCTGGCTGGCGGTCGCCTCCCCGCACACCGCCACGCCGTTCGACCTCGCCCGCACCCTCGGCAGCAGCCTCCTGATCATCGGCCTCTGCCTGCTGGCCGCCCGCGTCGCGCCTCGCCTGTGGTCGATCGCGTTCGGTGCCGGCGCGATGACGCTCACCCTCTACTCGCTCCACGTCGTGCTGCGCACCGAGGGCCGCCTCGACGGCGACGACCTCACGACGTACCTCCAGCACGTCGCGGTCGTCGTCGCGATCGGCGCCCTCCTCGCCCTGGTACGCCGGCGGGGCCCGCTCGAGGCCGTCGTCGCGGGCTCCGCCCGGACGGTCCGGCGCGCGGTCGACCCGCACGAATTCCGGTCCAGACCCCGCGAGGTCAGTCGGAGCCGGTGAGGATCCCGGCCGCCTCCTCGAGCTCGGCGAGCGCGAGCTTGACCGCGTCGGCCATCTGGTCGATGTCGGGTGCCACCTCGGGGGTGGTCACGAACCCGAAGTCCATCCACTCCAGGTAGCTGAACACCGTGACGTTGAGGGCGATGTCAAGCACCAGCGGTCCCATCGGCAGCAGCGAGATCGCCGGGGCGCCGGCCAGGTAGAGCGGGACCGGCGGGCCGGGCACGTTGGAGATCACCACGTTGACCGGCGCCAGGGAGTTCGACAGCCCGCTCATCGTGTAGCCGCGCGCGGCGAGGCGCAGGAGCCCCGGCGGGCTGACGTCGGGCAGCGACATGATCTGTCGGGCGGTCAGCGCCTTCGCCATCTCCTTGGCGCCCTGGGAGCTGGTGTAGATCGCTCGCAGCCGGTCACCGGCGTCGGGCAGGTCGGTGGCCAGGTTGATGGTCATCGAGCTGACCTGGTTGCCCCCGGCCTCGTCTCCGTCGACGCGCGTGGAGACCGGGATCTGGGCGACGAGCGGCTTGTCGGGGAGCTCCTCTCGCTCGGCCAGGTAGTGCCGCATCGCCCCGCCGACCAGGGCCAGCACGACGTCGTTGAGCTTGACGCCGTAGGCGGACTTGACGGCCTTCACCCGCGCCAGGCTCACCCGGGCCCCGGTGATCCGCCGGTGCGGCGAGAGCTGGGTGTTGAACCGCGTCGCCGGTGCGGCGAAGAAGCGTGGCGGCTTGTCGTCGAACCCGCGCACCGCGAACTGCTGGCGCGCGGTCTGGCCGAGCACCCCGACGATCCGGAGCGGGAAGCGCACCCCGAGATTCACCGCACCGCCGACCAGCTGACGGACGACGTTTGGGGCGGACAGCGGCGGACCCCGGTGCAGCTCCACCTCCGTGGTGCGCCGCGGCTCGGGGGTGATGTCGAGCAGGATCTCGCCCAGACCGGCACCGGAGACGCCGTCGATGATCGCGTGGTGCATCTTGGTCAGGGTCGCCACCCGCCCGTGCTCGAGTCCCTCGATCACCCACAGCTCCCAGAGCGGCCGCGATCGATCGATCCGATAGGACATCAAGCGCCCCACGATCTCGTCGAGCTCCTTGCGGCCCCCGGGCTGGGGGACCGCGATCCGGCGGATGTGGAAGTCGGGGTCGAAGTCGGGGTCCTCGACCAGCCAGGGACGATCCAGGCCGAAGGGCGGGCTGATCACCTTCTGACCGAGCGACGGCATCTGCGGGAGCCGCTCGATGACCAGCTCGCGCACCCGCTCGAAGCTGAAGTCGGTGCCCTCGGTCTCGTGGACCGTCACCGCACCGATGTTCATGAGCCAGGACGACGTCTCGCCGTACCAGAATGCTGCGTCGGTCCCGGACATCCGCTTCATGGGGCGGAGCGTAGGCCCCCGGTGACGTCCGTCACAGTCGCATCCGCGGAGCGGACGTCAGACGAAGACGCCCTGGAGCACGCTGGTGAAGAACCCCAGCCCGTCGGTGCCGGGCCCGCAGAGATCCTCGACCGCGTGCTCGGGGTGCGGCATCAGCCCGACGACGTTGCCGCGGGCGTTGCTGATGCCGGCGATGGCGCGCAACGAGCCGTTGGGGTCCTCGCCGAGGTAGCGCGCCACGACCCGCCCCTCGCCCTCGAGGCGGTCGAGCGTCTCGGTGTCGGCGACGAAGCTGCCCTCGCCGTTCTTGAGCACGATCGTCACCTCCTCGCCCTGCTCGTACGATGACGTCCACGCGGTGGAGGCGTTCTCGATGCGCAGCCGCTGGTCGACGCAGACGAACTTGCGGTGGTCGTTGCGGATCAGCGCCCCGGGCAGCAGGTGGGACTCGCAGAGGATCTGGAAGCCGTTGCAGATGCCGAGCACCGGCATCCCGGACTCAGCCGCCGCGACGACCTCGGTCATCACCGGCGAGAACCGGGAGATCGCGCCGCAGCGCAGGTAGTCGCCGTACGAGAACCCTCCGGGCAGCACGACCGCGTCCACGCCACGGAGGTCGTGGTCGCCGTGCCACAGCGCGACGGCCTCGCCGCCGGCCAGGCGCACGGCCCGGGCTGCGTCGACGTCGTCGAGCGAGCCGGGGAAGGTGACGACGCCGATCCTCATGCCGGCGTCACCGTGAAGTCCTCGATCACCGGGTTCGAGAGCAGGGTCTCGGCCATCTGCCGGACCTCGGCGAGGCGCTCCTCGGTGAGGTCACCCTCGACCTCGAGCTCGAACCGCTTGCCCTGGCGCACCTCGGTGACACCGGTGAAGCCCAGCCGCGGCAGCGCGCCGTGGACGGCCTTGCCCTGGGGGTCGAGGATCTCGGGCTTGAGCATGACGTCGACGACGACCCGGGCCACGGGGCACTCCTGGGGGACGAGGGTGGTGGAGACGGCGCCATCCTACGTGGGGGGATCCTTGCCAAGCCCGCCCACCGCCGTCACGGAGACGCTAGCGTGACTTTCAGCCACGGGCCCGGCCGCCCGCGGTGCGCGGACCGGTGCCACGGGGGTTGTCCGGAGCGCTCATCCCGAGGAGTCGACGTGTCGAGCAGCTACCCCACACCGGACCAGCCCGACTGGGGCGGCGCCCCGCCTCCCGGCGGCTCCTACCCGTCGTACGGCGGCGGTGGCGGTGGCGGCACGCCGCCCGACAACAACCTGGTCTGGGGCATCCTCACCACCCTGTTCTGCTGCCTGCCCCTCGGGATCGTCTCGATCGTCAACGCCGCGAAGGTGGACGCGCTGTGGACCGGCGGTCGTCACGCCGAGGCCCAGGCCGCTGCCGACGCAGCCAAGAAGTGGGCGATCATCGCCGCCATCACGGGTGTCGTCATCTTCCTGGGTTACCTGCTCTTCGTCGTCGCGATCGGCTTGAGCATCGGTGGCGGATTCAGCGACATCCAGACCGAGTTCGACTCCGGCTACTGAGCCACCCGATGCCCGTCCTGGCGCCACCGACGCCCGACGCCCGCCTGCGCGTGCTCGCCGGCGGGCTCGCCGGGGTCGGCGCGGCGCTCCTCCTCGTCGTCCGGGACCCGCACACCCCGGGCTCCTTCGCAGTCTGCCCGTCCGCGCTGCTGGGGTTCGCCTGTCCCGGGTGCGGCACCCTGCGGGCCACCCACGACCTGCTCACCGGCGACCTGCTCGGCGCGTTGTCCCACAACGTGCTGACGCTCCCGGCCCTGGTCTGGCTGGGGTGGTGGTGGCTGGCCCGCGCCGGCGCCACGGGGCTAC
>JAUYLL010000117.1 GCA_030698375.1 Nocardioides sp.
CTGGGGCCCGGCCAAGGACGCGACCGTGCCGAACCTGGTGCCCCGCGCCCGCCTGGAGGCGGCCAACCAGATCGCGCTCGCCACGACGTACGGCTCGGCGCTCCCCGCGGCCCTGATCTTCACCGCGCTCACCCTGAGCAGCCAGCTCTACGACTACCTCTTCGGGTGGTTCGCCGCCAGCCCGGTGGACTTCGCGCTCTACGTCAACGCGCTGTCGTTCTTCGTCTCCGGCATCGTCATCTCCCGGCTCAAGGACATCCCGCGCGGCCCGGCCAGCGGCGAGACGGAGCAGAGCGCCATCCGGATCGTCGTCGAGGGCTGGAAGTACGTCGGGGGCACCCCCCTCGTCCGCGGCCTGGTCTTCGGCATCATCGGCGCCTTCGCGGCCGGGGGCGTGGTCATCGCGCTCGCCCGGACCTACGTCTCCGACCTCGGCGGCGGGGAGCCGTCGTACGGCATCCTCTTCGCCGCGGTCTTCCTGGGGCTGGGCCTGGGCATGTGGCGCGGCCCGCGGGTGCTGCAGGGGCTCTCACGGCGCCGGCTCTTCGGTCTCGCGCTCACCGCTGCGGGCCTGCTGCTCTTCCCGCTCGCGATGCTGCAGAGCTTCGAGCTCGTCACCGGGGTCACGGTGCTCCTCGGCTTCTTCGCCGGCGTCGCCTGGATCACCGGCAACACGATGCTCGGGCTCGAGGTGCCCGACGAGGTCCGGGGCCGGACCTTCGCCTTCGTCGGCTCGATGATCCGTCTCGCGCTCTCGGTCGTACTCGCGGTCGCGCCGCTGATCGCCGGCCTGATCGGCGAACGCGTGATCGTGCTGCCGAACACCGAGCGCGAGCTGGTTTACAACGGCGCGGCCTGGACCTTCCTCCTCGCCGCGATCGTGATGACCACCGTCGGTCTGGTCTCCTACCGTCAGATGGATGACCGGGTCGGCATCACCCTGCGCTCCGACCTCCGGCGTGCCTTCAGTGGCAGCCCGGGGGTCTACTCCGCCGAGGGCGTGTTCGTGGCGCTCGAGGGCGGCGAGGGCGGCGGCAAGACGACGCAGGCCGAACGGATACGCGCCTGGCTCGAGGCCGGGGGCTACACCGTGCTGCTGACCCGTGAGCCGGGCGGGACTCCGGTGGGGCGCCAGCTGCGAGGCATCGTGCTGGACCCCGAGACCGGGGCGATCTCCGACCGCACCGAGACCCTGCTGTACGCCGCCGACAAGGCCGAGCACGTCGACTCCGTCATCGCGCCGGCCCTCCGCCGCGGCGAGGTGGTCGTCACCGACCGGTACGTCGACTCCACGCTGGCCTACCAGGGTGCGGGGCGCGCCCTGGTCGACACCGAGGTCGAGCGAGTGGCGCGATGGGCCACCCGCGACCTGCGCCCGCACCTCACCGTCGTCCTCGACCTCGACCCGGCCGAGGGCATGGCCCGCTTCGAGGGCCGCGACCGCATCGAGGGGGAGTCGTTGGAGTTCCACGAGCGGGTGCGCGCGGCGTTCCTGAGGATGGCCTCGGCCAAGCCGGAGTACTACCTGGTCGTCGACGCGCGCCTGCCCGCCGACGAGGTGGAGTCGGCGATCCGTGCCCGCCTCGAGCCCCTGCTCACCCAGGCGGTGCGGGCATGACCGCGCAGGTTGGCGCGCTCGGCGACGTCTGGTCCGGGCTCGTCGGGCAAGGCTCGCTGGTCGGGCTGCTGCGCCGCGCGGCGGCCGGCCACCAGATGTCGCACGCCTGGCTGTTCACCGGCCCGCCCGGCTCGGGTCGCTCGAATGCCGCGATGGCGTTCGCGGCCGCGCTGCAGTGCACCGAGGGCGGCTGCGGCTCGTGCCACGCCTGCCGCACGGCGCTGGGCGGGAGTCACGCCGACATCACCGTCACCCGCACCGAGAAGCTTTCCATCGGCGTCGACGAGGTGCGTGACCTGGTCCGCCGCTCCGCCCTCGCGCCGGTCGGTGACCGCTGGCAGGTGATGCTCGTCGAGGACGCGGACCGGCTCACCGACGAGGCGGCCAACGCGTTGCTGAAGTCGATCGAGGAGCCGACCGACCGCACGATCTGGCTGCTGTGCGCGCCCACGGTCGAGGACGTCCTGCCCACCATCCGCTCGCGCTGCCGGCTCGTCGTGCTGGCCACCCCCACGGCGGCCGAGGTGGCCGACCACCTGGTCGCGCGCGACGGGGTCGACCCCGGGCGGGCGGCGTACGCCGCGCGGGCGAGCCAGGGCCACATCGGTCGCGCCCGCGCGCTGGCCCGCGACGACGACGTGCGCCGGCGCCGCGACCAGGTCGTCGCACTCCCGGCCGGGCTGACGTCGCTGGGCGCCTGCATGAGGGCGGCCACCGACCTCGTCGAGCTCGCGAAGGCCGAGGCAGAGGCGATCACCGCCGACCTCGACGCCCGGGAGAAGGCCGACCTCGACCAGGCCTTCGGCGTCGTCGAGCGCGGCCGCCGTCCGCGCACCTACGCGCCGGCGCTGCGCGATCTTGAGAAGGCGCAGAAGACGCGCGCCAAGCGGCGGGTGCTCGACGTGGTCGACCGGGGGCTGATGGACCTCGTGTCGGTCTACCGCGACGCGATCGCGGTGGCCACCCGGGCGCCCGGTCAGCTGGTCAACGAGGAGCTGCGCGGCGCCATCGAGGAGCTCGCGTCCCGGTCCACCCCCGAGCAGCACCTGCGCCGCATCGACGCGGTCTTCACCGCGCGCGAGCAGATGCTGGAGTTCAACGTGCCGCCGCAGCTCGCGCTCGAGTCGATGACGGTCGCGCTGCGCATCTGAGAGCCCCCGCCCGAGCGGGCGGCGCCGGACCCCCACCTAGGGTGGGCCCGTGATGAAGCACCGCTCCCTGATCGTGATCGTGCTCGCCGTCCTCGTGGTCGGCGGGCTCGTGGCGTCCACCGTGGTGCCTGCCCTACTGTCCGTGCGGGGGGACGCCCGGTCCGAACCCGCTCCGGAGTGGGAGCGCGACCCCGTCCCTCTCGAGCCCGCGCCGGACCTGTCGACGCCGGACGGACTGGACCGCTACTACGAGCAACAGCTGGCATGGCGCGAGTGCGGGGAGCGGTTCGAGTGCGCGCGGCTCACGGTCCCGCTGGACTACGAGCGCCCGGACGGCCGCACGATCGAGATCGCGGTGCTGCGCGACGGTGCCGACGACCCCGACAACCGCATCGGCTCGCTGGTGGTCAACCCCGGCGGCCCCGGGGCCAGCGGCACCCAGTTCGCCGCGCAGTCCAGCCTGGTGATCGGCGGCGAGGTGCGGCGGGCGTACGACATCGTGGGCTTCGACCCCCGCGGGGTCGGCAGCAGCGCCGCGATCGACTGCGTCGACGACGAGCAGCTCGACGCCCTCCTGGCGGCGGATCCCCTCCCGGACTCCCCGGCGGAGGAGCGCGAGGTGCGGCGGATCAACGAGGAGTTCGCCCAGGGCTGCCTGGACCGCAGTCCGGACCTGGTCCGGCACGTGTCCACCCGCGAGGCCGCCCGCGACATCGACGTCCTCCGCGAGGCCCTCGGCGAGGACCGGCTGACCTGGTACGGCGCGTCGTACGGCACGTTCCTGGGCGCGACATACGCCGAGCTCTTCCCCGAGCGGGTGGGCCGGATGGTGCTCGACGGCGCGGTCGACCCGACCCGCTCGGTGCGCGAGCAGTCGCTGGCGCAGGCCCGTGGCTTCGAGACCGCTCTGCGGGCCTACGTGGAGAACTGCACGAGCGAGCGCGAGTGCTTCCTCGGCGACGACGTCGACGAGGGGGTGGCCACCATCGCCGACCTGATCGACGGGCTCGACGACGACCCCCTGGCCGTGGGCGAGCGCGAGCTGACCGTTGGCAACGCGTTCTACGGACTGATCGCCCCGCTCTACAACCGTGACTACTGGAGCTATCTCGACATGGGGCTGCAGGGGCTCCAGGACGACAACGGGACGTTGCTGCTCTCGCTCTTCGACGCCTACGCCAGCCGTGGGCCGAACGGCTACCTCACCAACAGCATGGAGGCGCTCGTCGCGATCAACTGCCTCGACGACGGCCGCTTCGTGCCAGCAGCGGAGGTGGAGGCGGAGTACGCCGCGTTCGAGAAGGTCTCGCCCACCTTCGGACGGATCTTCGCCGAGGGCCTGTCGGGATGCGAGGACTGGCCGGTGCGCGGCGACGACCCGCCCGACCGGCTGACCGCCGCAGGTGCCGAGCCGATCCTGGTCACCGGCACCACCCGCGACCCGGCCACCCCGCTGGAGTGGGCCGAGGCGCTCGCCGAGCAGCTCGAGTCGGGGATCCTGCTGCGCCGCGACGGCGACGGGCACACGGCGTACGGCGCGGGGAACCCCTGCGTCGACGACACGATCGAGGGCTACCTGGTCGAGGGCCGGGTGCCCGACGGCACCGTCGACTGCTGAGGGGATCCCAGCAACGCCTCACACGACGGGCGGCTCGGTCAGGTCGGCCTCCTCGACGATGGCCCGCACCCGCGCGGTCGCGAGCTCGATCATCAGCCGCGCGGCCGGGGAGAGGCTCGCGCCCGTGCGGTGCACGATCGCCAGCGAGTCGAAGAGGCGGGGACGCAACGGGGCCCAGGTGGCGTTCGGTGCCAGGCGGGGGAGGAGCTGCACGGCGGCGCCCTTGGGCAGCACGGAGTCGGCCAGCCCCATGCCCACGAGTTCGACCGCGGTCTCCACATCCTCCACCTCGATGCGGCTCTCCGGGATGATGCCCGTCGCGTGCACCATCTGGCGCAGCCGGATGCGGGTCGGGTCGGTGGCCCGCCAGGTCGTCTCCGAGAGCACGAGGGCGGTGGTGCCGAGCTGGTGGGCGGTGACCGGGGTGCGGGTGCGCTCGGGGTGGGCGGAGACGTAGACCAGCTCGTCCTCCGCCACCGGGATCACCTGCATCCCCTCGCCCTGGACCGCGGAGACGGCGATCATCGCGGCCTCGAGGTAGCCGCGGCGCAGCTGCTCGTGCACGTCGCTGGAGTTCTGGCCCACCAGCTCGATGCGGACACCGGGGTGGCGGGCGAGCACGTCGGCGACCAGGCCGGCGCCGGCGTACAGGTGCGCGGCGCCGAACATGCCGAACCGGATGGTGCCGGTCTCGAGCGCGGTGGCGCTGCGGACCACCTGGCGGGCCTCCTCGGCAGCGGCGAGGGTGCGCTCGGCGTGGGGGCGCAGCGTGTCGGCCACCGGGGTGGGTACGACGCCCCGCCCGACTCGGTGGAACAGTTGCGCGCCGAGCGACTTCTCCAGCGCCCGGATCTGCTGGGAGACCGAGGGCTGGGCGTAGCCAAGCACGTCGGCGGCGGCCGTGAGCGAGCCGTGCTCGTAGGTGACGAGGAAGCAGCGGAGCTGGTGCAGCGAAAGCATAGGTATCTCCTAGGGAACCTGCTTGAAAGAGAGGCTACCCCTATGGCTTGAACTACTCCAGAATGAAGATGTCCCAGAACTTCTGGACTGACGTAGCGAGGAGGTCGCCATGTTCACCCACGACTGCACCGTCTGCGAGCGCACGATGCTCGTGTTCCCCGCGCAGGTGACCGCCGCGCGTCAGGACGCCGACGGCACCACCGTGCTCTCCATCGTCTGCTGGTGCGGCGCGCCGCAGGAGGTCCGCCACGGCCTCGACGGTGCCGCCACCCGGGAGCCTGCGCTGGCCGGCTCGGCCACCTGAGCCGCAGACCCTAGGCTGGCCGCGTGGCCGCTGACTCGTTCTCCCTGAAGACCACCCCTGTCGGTGACTCCGCGGGCGGGGGGGCGCCGGTGGTGTTCCTGCACGGGCTTTTCGGGCAGGGACGGAACTTCACGCAGATCGCCAAGGCGATGCAGCCCGAGTTCCGCTCGCTGCTCGTCGACCTGCCCGACCACGGTCGGTCGGACTGGACCGAGGAGTTCTCCTTCGAGGGCGTCGCGGACCTCGTCGCCGAGGAGCTGCGGTCCGGGTTCGCAGCCGATGGGCCGGTCCACCTGGTCGGGCACTCGATGGGCGGCAAGGTGGCGATGCTGGTCGCGCTGCGTCACCCCGAGCTCGTCGACCGGCTCGTGGTCGTCGACATCTCCCCGGTCGCGAACGAGGGCACCGGCGAGTTCGAGCACCTCCTCGACAGCCTCCGCGGCCTCGACCTCGAGGCCCTCGAGCGCCGTTCGGACGCGGACGAGCAGCTGAGCGGGCCGATCTCCGACGCCCGCGTGCGCGGCTTCCTGCTCCAGAACCTGCGCTCCGACGCGGACGGGTACGGCTGGCAGGCCAACCTCGATCTGCTCCGCCGCGACCTGCCCGCCATCGGCGGATTCCCCGAGGTCGAGGGGAGCTTCGACCACCCGACGTTGTGGATGGCGGGCGAGCGGTCGCCGTACGTCAAGGACGAGCACGAGCCCGCGATGCGCGCCCTCTTCCCGCGGGTGATGCAGGTGACCATCAAGGGCGCCGGCCACTGGCTGCACTCCGAGCAGCCCGAGGCGTTCGTCTCCGCGCTGCGCACCTTCCTCGGCGCCGCAGACCGCTGAGGGCGCTGCGTCGCCCGGATTCGTGCCGGGCCGGGGCGCTCCGTATACTCGCCCGGGTTGCCCGGGCGGTGTACGCCGACCTGGTAGCGCGCCGCCTTAGCTCAGTCGGCAGAGCGAGTCACTCGTAATGACTAGGTCGTCGGTTCGATTCCGACAGGCGGCTCCGGGCGAGAACGAAAAACCGCCCCTGACCTGCGTGAATGCTGGTCGGGGGCGGTTCGGTCTATCCGGGCGCTGCCCGGCGCGTGCCGTTTATCGTGCCGGTTACCCCTCGAAGAGCCCCCTTGGGTCGAGGACGCGCTCTTGGCGCTGCTCGATGTAGGCCCAGACGGTGACGCGTTCGTCGGCGTGCCCGAGGAGGGCGGCTGCTGCGGCGGTGCCCGCCTTCTCGGAGGCCTCGGTCGCGAGGGTATGCCGCATCACGTGGCTGTGGATCCATGCCAGATCGGTGCCGCGCACCAGGTCGCGGAGCCGGGTGCGCAGGTTCGCGTGCGAAGGCCAGGACCAACTGCGGCCGCCCGTGCCCTGCCTGGTGACCGCGAGTAGCGGCACGTCGCCGCCCGTCCACCCCTTCGCCTCCTGCTCGGCGAGGCGTCGCACGATGACGGCGACTGCCTCCGGGTGCAGCGCGATGCGGCGGACACCGCCGTGCTCGTTCGCGCTCTTCTTCCGGCGGGTGTCCTTGACGGGCCCGAGGGCTCCGGTCTCCAGCCACTGGCGGTCGATGAGAACGGACGGCGGGTCGGCGTCGAGGTCGACGCGGTCGCGGGTGATGCCCAGGCCCTCGCCGATGCGGCAGCCGGTGTAGCGGAGAAGCGTGAGGAGGTCGTGAAGGTCGAGGTTCGATCGGGTGCCCCGGCTCGTGCCCTTCGCGTGCGCGAGGGAGCGGAGGCGCTGCCACTCCTCCTCGGTCATGGCCCGCGGCTCGGGGGTCTCCCGCTCGGGTGAGTGGGCGCCGTCGAGTGGGTTGCGCTCGTCGCGGCGGTGCCCGCGGTCGGCCGCGTACTTCAGCACCAGGTGGAGAACCTGCCGCGGTTGTGGGCCGGTGACCGGGATGCGGTTGCCGTCGGCGTCGCGCAGGTAACCACCCGGCACCCAGCCGCCCTCGGGGCCGGGGTGACCCGGCGCGCGGCGGTAGAGGTCGTCGAGGGCTTCGAGGAGTTCGGCCCTGGTCACGTCGTTGACGTCGCGGTCGCCGAGTACGGGGGAGAGGACGGTCCTCCAGGTGCGGGTGTAGGTGCGGATCGTCCCGGGCGCGCGGCGGTCGGTGAGGCTTGCGAGCCACCGGGCGGCGATGCCGTCGAGGGTCGTTCGGTGGGCGAGGCCTCGGCGGCGGCCAGTCCACTCCTTCTGGAGGGCTTCCCACCGCTCGTGGGCTTCGACTTCCGCGTCGCGTGCGGAGCGGGACTCGGTTCGGAACCGGCGCGGCTCTTTCTCGCCCGCCCGCGGGTCGAGGTCGAGGGGCTCGCGGTACCGGATGGTGACCCGGTACGGCGCGCGGTCCTTCTTCTTGCCGCTGCCGACGGCCCGTATCGCTCCTCGCTCGCCCGGCGGAATGCTCGGGCGCGCCATCAGGCGGCCTTGGTCTTGCTGCGCCGGGACGCCGCCCGTGTCTGCTGCTCGATGTAGCGCTCGACGTCGGCGAGCCGGTAGCGGACCCGGCCTCCGACCTTGATCGCGAGGGGGCCGCGGTGCGGCGGCGTGCCGCTGCGCCAGTTGGCGAGGGTACGGGGATTGATGCCGAGGAGGTATGCGCACTCGGCGGGGGTGAGGAGGGTGGTGGTAGTGCTCATGTCGGGCTCTATGCCGCGCCCCTCCAGGCCGGCGGCTGAACCTCGGTGATGTTCCATGCCTCCCAGGTGTGCGGGATGGACGCTCCCTGCTCCCCTCGAGTGCCGACAGTCGGTCAATCTGCACTGGTTCGACCTGCGACGGACCGCTAGTCGGCTGTGCCTGCGGGTTGGAAGCGCCCATCAATCCACCGAGACCGCAGCGTCGGATTCTCAGCCACCGAAAGAGCAGTTCACGCAACCCGGTCATCCCCGGGTCCCAGGGACACAGTGGTGTCCGGGCTAGCGGGTCGGCCGCCCTCCTTGAGGTTCAGGTCAGCGACACCCGAACCCACCACAGGGTCACCCAAGTAGTGCGGCTTGTCGCGTGGTGCGTGAGCAGGCGTTGACATTGTCGCGTTACCCGCCGCCGACCAAAACGTCTTGAGCAGGCACCTGCAACCGTGGCCTGCGGACATCTTGCGCAGCGAGACGACCATCTCGCAGCCCTCATTGCAGAAGATTGCTGGCCAAGTGGCCCGGATCCACTGCGTTCGAAACCGACCACTATGTGGAGCCGGTAAGGCATCCTGGAACTGATGTCCGACGAGCCCCTCGACCCAGCAGTCAGCCAGCGTGCCGAAGAGGTCACGAACCTGAAGCTGCTCCTGAGTTCAGGCGGTCGCGAGTATGCATTGCGGTCCCTCGATGAGCGCGGCGGCGCACAAGAGCTCGTTCGCCAGCAGTACTCCGGGCGCTACCCATTCGAGTTGCTCCAGAATGCGAACGATGCCGCGCGCGAGACCGGGACGAGTGGGCGAGCGACATTCGTGCTAACAGAGACCGCACTCCTAGTTGCCGATAACGGCACAGGTTTTGGGGAGCAGCAGGTCAAAGCAATCTGTTCCCTGGGGAGGTCGTCCAAGGGGCCAGGCACCTCGATCGGTCACAAGGGGCTCGGATTCAAGTCGGTCGGTGAGATCACGGACCAACCGCAGATCATCTCAAGTGGGACTTCCTTTCAGTTCGATGCTGCGCGGCTATCCCGAGATCTCCTCGGACTCTTCACCGCACTTCCGCCCAAGCAGCGCTTCCCTGTCTATGCGTTCCCGTACCCCGTGGCCGACGCGGACGTCGACGCCGATGCCGAGCACCTGAGACGCCTACGGGCAGATGGTTTCGCGACTGTCATCCGGCTTCCGATTCGCAGCGACGTTGAGAGAGCTACCGTCGCCCGGCACCTCGTGGAAAATCTCTACCCGAGGCTGCTCCTGTTTCTGCCAAACATCGACCACCTCGAGCTGCGTGGCACAGATTCGGACTTCGCGGCTGAAGTTGCGCGGCAGGATGACGGCACCGTCGAACACGTACTCGTCGAGACTGATCACGGCAGCGAGGAATGGCTCATCTACCGAGGGGCGGCCACTCCTAATCCCGCCGTGCTCGAACCGATGGGGGAAGCATGGTCTGAGGTCAAGACCGTGCGTTTCGCTGTCGCTGTGCCTCTCGACGAGGATTCGCAGCCTGTTTCATCGGAAACGTTCCCGCTGCACGTGTACTTCCCGACCGAGGAGAGTCCGGGCCTCCACATCGCGGTGCATGCAGAGTGGGCGCTCACGATGGATCGGCGTCGGATCGCCGGAACCCCAGAGGCGATCGAGTTCAATCGTTTCCTGCTCGACTCCGTAGCTGACTTCGTGGCAACGTCAGTCGCTGTCGACCTGGTCGAACGGAGCGGCGAGACCGCCGCGAGCGTCAACGTATTGCTTCCGCTCGAAGTGGAGGGGATCGACGGCGGAGCAGCGCGCTTAGTCAACCGCTGGCGAGAGCTCCTATCGGAGGTGGCCTTCCTCCCCTTCGTCGACGACGCGCTACACCGGCCGGTCGACGCACAACTTCTCCCCGCGGGCGTACCGGATCCCCGCTCTGCCCATGCCCTGACAGTCCTGCCACCCGACGAGACCATGCGCCCGGACGTCGAGGCGATTCCTTCCATCCGGAAGTTTGTGGGCGCCGTGAGCCGGCGTTCGCCGCTTGGTGAGGCCGACTTCCTCAGCCTCATGTCTCCGCCGACCACCGAGACAGTCCATGCCCTTTACTCGTTCCTCGTGGGTTGGCGCAACACGCACGGTCTCTCATTGATCAGCGAGCTCCAGCACGTCCCATGCGTCCTGACGACAAACGGCCAGTTTCTCGCACCTGCAGAGCAGACGATCTTCTTCGCGCGTCGCGACTCGTCCCTACCTGACGACATCCCCGTGCCCATCGCGGCGCTTCCGGAGGTCGAGGGTGCCCAGGGGCTGCTCACCGATCTCGGGGTGAAGGACTTCGAGTGGCGCGACCTCATCCGCGAGTACCTGGTGAAAATTCTTGAAAGCCCCACTGCCGATGCTGCGGAGCGTGAACGAGCGATGGGCGGGCTGCGCGCCTATCAGGCCGTTCGGCGGAGTGGGGGCGAGGAAGTCGGGGCTCTTCTTGGCCGAGTGCTGGTCCCGACGCGGTTGGCTGGCGGCAGCGAAGCGGTGGACCTGCGAAGGGCAGACCAGGTCTACTTCGGCGGTGATTGGACTGGCTCCACGCGGCTCGAGCAGATTTATGGCCCATTCGGCGAACCAGAGTTCCTCGCCGCCGAGGTGCCCGAGGACCCCGACGAACGCCGAACTGAGTTGGACTTCTATCGAATGCTAGGTGTTGTCGACTACCCGCGTCTCGACTCCGCAACGGGGCGATACGTCGTCGGCGGCAGCCGCCACCCCCATTCCGACGACGACGCCTTCACGGAATGGCTCTCAGCGTTCGCCGACGAGGTACGCGTCTGTCCCCAACAACACACCACGAGCCAAGAGCTCACCGTCAGCTTCAAGCTGGACCGATTCACCGAGCTAGCCAAGACCCGCGATCCCGGACGGCTGTTGCCGTTGTGGCATGAGCTTGCGCTCCACTGGGGCAAGGTCTACGAAGAGGGCCTTGACTCGACCATTCGGTGCAACCACGGTTGGCACTCCGGTGACAAGAACAGACGGGTGGAGTCACTCTTCGGCCATCTCTTGCGCACGCGAGCGTGGGTTCCGGTCGAGCTAGCCGGAAAGCCCGCCGTAGCCCGGCCCGCTGAGGCCTGGGTTGAGACGACAGAGCCGCCTCCCCGGATTCGTGAGCGCATCCCGCGCATCAGTGACGCGATGTACCGGACTCGCGGAGGCTCGGCGCTTGCCACCGGACTTGGCCTGATTGAGGCTGGCCGGCCCGGGGTGGACGACCTGCTGCGCCTGCTCGAATCCGTAGCAGGCGAAGCCGATGCTCGCGGCTCAAGCAATCGAGAAATCGACCTCGCTGCCCGTTGGGTGCTGCGCACCATCGACGACGTACTTCCGCCGGGTTCCGACCCGCATCCAGACCCGGGCAATGTTCGGGTCCTGGCTTCCGACCGTGGGTCAACGTCATTCGTGGCGCAGCCACCATTCGCGGAGGATGCGTTGCTGCGCGATACCTGGGCGCAGCTGCGACCTGTCTTGTCTGCCGACACTGGGCTCACCCGGCTAACTTCGTATCTGTGCCTCGTCAAGCTTGATGACGCTGTCACCACGACCCCGGTGGCCTTTGAAGAGCATCACGGCTCGGCACTGGAAACGGTGCGCCGGAAGTTTGATGCCACGAAGCCGCACATTTTCGCGCTGGTGCTGGCGGAGAACTCTCGCGCCGAAGCGCGCGTCCGGCCAGCCCTCCGACGGCTCGAACTGGTCGTCTGTGATCGCCTGGTCCTCAAATACAAGTTCGAAAGCGATGAAGTTGAACGTGAGGACGCGACTTGCTACATCGCTACTCGCCAAGAACTCCACGGCAGGGCTCGACGCAACATTGGCACGGCATATCTCGAACTCGACCGCGAGACTCGCGAGCCGGACTGGTTCGCTGTCGGTAGGCAGCTCGCGCAACATCTCGACGTTGCCGGTCATGCGGACGCGATCACGATGCTGCTCAAGATGGACAAAGGCGACCGCGAACGAATGATGACCGACCGCCAGATCCCGGAGGAAGCTGTCGCGGAGGCGCGCGAACGTCTACAACTCCCACTCGAGGACGAACAGGAGTCACACAGCACGCTCGACGCGCTGATCGCAGCCGCGTCGTCGGCCGTTCACGAACCTGCAGACGACTTCGACTATGAACCGACCCCGCAACCGGAAGCGGAGCTGCAGCTCATGGCGTCGACTCATGAGGCCGCCGTCGCTGCTGAAGCCTCCGCGGCTTCGAACATCGATTGGGACTCGGTTGAACTCGTCGATGCGACTCCGGTCGACCTCGCGGCCCATGGCGATAGGCCGAATCGTCGAGCAAGCGCGGGCACGGTTGGGATCTCGACAGCTCCGACCGTGGAGAGTGAGATCGCCAAGGTCGCAACGGGCAAGCTGGGCGAGAAGATCGCATACAGGAAGGAACGAGAGAGGGTGGCCTCATTCGGGGGCAACCCCGATGCCGTTTTTTGGCGCGCCAAGAATGACGAACTCGCACCGATCGACATCATCAGCATCGATGAGGGGGGCGATCGGATCTACATCGAAGTGAAGGCGACGTCGGCGTCCGATCCTGGTACGCCGTTCGACATCTCGCGATCTGAACTGCTGGAGGCTGTCGCATATGGCGACCGCTATTACATATACCGGGTCACTGACACGAACACGGCGACGCCCCGAATCACTCGGTGGGCGGACCCCATGAAACTGATCCGCGAGAATCAAGGTCGCCTGCTCCTGTCAGGTGCACAAATGGAGCTTGGCCTCGCAACGGCGACCGACTCGCACACCGGCGAGTTCGAGTAGCCAACCGGGAAGCCGACGCCTCGGTCGGATGTCTCTTACCCGAGGACCGCGGTGGGGCCGCATCCATCGGGCCCGGACGCTACGAGGGAAGTCTGCGCTGCTTGCCAAAAGTCGGTCGACGAGGGCTGAGCATCCGCTCATGCCGCGAAGTGCGCGGTGGTGCCGAGAACCGAGCACAGTCCGTGCAGGGCAACGCGACCATCTAGGGAAGCCGCGTGGCACTACTGTCTCGTCAACCGAGGCTTGAAGGTGCTTGTGCACAAACGCGGACGATGCAAGCTCTAGGCTCCGAGCGTGGCGATCACGAGCAGCGACTTCTTCACCCGCGGGGTGGGCAGTGACTGGTTGGAGCCTGCCGAGCCGGAGGAACTCGACCGCGACAGGTTGATGAGGCTCCTCGAAGCAGCAGACCCGGTCGAGCCCGACATCGACGTCGCACTCGCCTTGATGGACCTTGTCCGAGACGACCTCACAGCGTCGGGAACCGGAGGAGGTGAGTCGCTGAGCGACCAGGACATGCGCCTCGCGACACGGGTCCTCAGTCGCGTCGTCGAGCGTGCGGGCTACGAGTTCAAGCTTCCTTTCCGCGATCACACGAGTTGGCGGGCGTGGTGGAACCGAAACGATGGATACGGCTCATGGCAGGCACGTCGCGAGTTGCTCGGCGGTCTGTTCGACGAGACCTACGCATGCCTGATCGCAGCACAGGACCAAGCCCTGGCCGAGACGCTGGTCGAAGCAATTTCCCCACATCGCACACTCGGTTGGCCCGAGGTGGATGCCGAGGTAAACGAACTCCGCCGTCAGTTCAGCAGAGCCACGACGCCGCAGGACTGCGCGGCCGTCGGCCTCGTCGCGGTTCGCGTGACCGAGGCCCTAAGCCGGCAGGTCTACGTGCATGCTGCCCATGGTGCCTTGGGAGAGGAAGAGCCGAGGATCTCGGACACGAAGAAGCGGCTCGGCTCATACATTGGCGCGAAGCTACCCGGCAAGGGGAACGAAGAGCTGCGACGGCTCGCGAAGACGACGATCGAGGCTGCTCAGGCTATGAAGCACCGAGGCACGCCAACCCGAACCGAAGTCGGAATCGCCGCCGACGCGGTGATCTTGCTCGCGAACATGTTGCGCCGCCTTGACGAGTAGCGCGTGCCAAGAAGGCCGACGCGCTGACGAGTCCACTGGAGCTGGACAACTGAGTTTGCCCAGGGCGAGCCGCGCCTGCGCCTATCGCCGAGCAAGTCATGTTGTTGCCGCCTGCGGACGCAGTCGCCTCGGTCCGGTCTGCGCATAGAGGCGGCTTGTCGGATCTGCCGCGCGCGGGCCCTTCCCGCCAGGCGAACTCCAGCGCCTCAAGTTCGGTCTATTCGAGCTAGAAGTTTCGGCTGTGATCGACGGCGCAAGTACGGGTGGGCTCTTCGGTCCTACGCTGCTGCTGTGAACCCTGAGCGGCAGTACCACTCGCTGGACGACTTCCTCGCCTCCAAGATGTCGCACGTCGACGGCGTGTTAGATGATGGTTTCGGGTATGGATTCCCGGTCAAGGGTCGCGAGATCGACGCGGTCGTCCTGTTCGCCGACATCAGTGGCTTCTCCACCCGTACGCTCGACATGTCCCCGGCAGAGACGCTGATCTACGTCCAGAACTTCTTCGCGTGGGTCACCGAGGAGGCGCTGCGCGGCCGACCGGGCATCGTCGACAAGTACATCGGTGACGAAGTGATGGTCATCTACTCCAAGGAGTTCGGCTCCGAGGACCCCTTCGTCGATGCCGTCCAAGCAGCGGCCGCCATGAGCCGCCGAGACGTCCTGGCCTATCGGCCGCACATGGGCATCGCCTCCGGCCCGGTGATCGTCGGCTACGCCGGAACACCGATGCGTTACAACGTCTCAGTGTTCGGGGCACCAGTCGCTCTTGCGGCTCGCTGCGCTGGCGTCCGTCAGTTCGAAGACTCCGACCAGGTCATCTCGTCGACCATCGCGTTTCCCGCGGTCGACTGGGCTGACCGTGCCCTGGACGATGTGCTACCGCCGGGAGGCCCCGCCAGCCCCCAGCCAGCGGACTACCGCGTCTTCGAGCTCCAGGAGCCGCGAGAGGTGCCGATGAAGGGGCTCGACATGGTCGAGGTCCGCGAGATTTACAACACCGGCATGTGGATGCCAACCCAGAGCGCCGAGGATCGCGCAAGGGAGTCGCTCACCTCACTCACGAGACACGGCCGGTACTGGCCGCGGTCGGACAATCCACCGGCATAGGGCGGCAGCAGAAACACGCGTACCAGGTGAAGTGCCATCCGTCCCGCACGGTTCACGGGGATCGGGTTGGCCGAGCGATGCGGAGCAGGCCGCGGAGCGAGACGGTAGGTCAGAACCGCGACACATAGCGAGCCGCCCTGTTCTGCCGCAAGTGTGCGCGCTCATGCCGATGGGCGGCCAGGGACTTGCGGGCGGTGGTCTAGCCACGATTCATCCACGCCCTCGGTGTCGACCGCGCGAGTCGCCGCGGGATCTGACCAGGATGTTGTGGCGTTCGGGTGACTCCGTTCGGCGCGCCGACCTAGCGTGTCCATCGTGAATACCGAGCTTGCGAAGTGGGTCGACGATCAGATCACCGCCTCCGGCCTCGACGACGAGGTGGGCCTGCTCATCCTGGCGTCCTTGGACGGCGACGCTGAGCTGGGCGCCTACCTTTCCGAGGGCACCTCCGCTCGCCGCGACCCCGCGAGTTCCGGTGCCTCGGTGGAGGACGCCGGCGGCACATTCCTCACCTCGGTGAAGGTCGAGGGGTTTCGCGGGATCGGTCCGGCCACGACCCTGCGGCTCGACCCTCGACCCGGGCTGACGATCGTCGCCGGACGCAACGGTTCCGGCAAGTCCAGCCTGGCCGAGGCACTCGAACTCGTCCTCACCGGCGAGACCTACCGGTGGCGCAACAAGTCGACGATGTGGAGCGAAAAGTGGCGCAACCTCCATCACGCCCACGCCCAGGTCCGCGTCGGGCTGGTAGAGGAGGCGCGCGGGCCGGTCGCGGTAGCCACGTCCTGGGCCGACGGTCAGGCCGACCTGACGGTCCGGGAGACCCGGACCCAGCGCACCGTGGACGGACAGGTCCAGCCCCAACAGGACGGCCTGGGCGACCTGGGCTGGTCGCGCCCTCTAGAGCAGTTCCGCCCGATGCTGTCCTACGACGAGCTCGGTGCCCTTCTCGCGCAAGGGCCGAGCAAGCTGTACGACGCCTTGGCGAGCATCCTCGGGGTGGAGCAGATCTCCGACGCGCTCAAGAGGATCCAGGCTCGCCTAAAGGACCTGAAGGCTCCACAGTCGGCAGCCAACACCCAGCGCAAGACACTCCAGGCCGAGGCCGCGCAGCTGGGGGACGAGCGAGCCGGCGATGCCGCGGTGCTGCTGAACAAAACGACGCCCGACAGCGCAACCCTTCGCGCCCTCGCCACGGGCACCGCCGCCCCGCCGGCGGGGCCGATCGGAGCGCTGCGGGCGTTGACGTCCGTCGCCTTCCCTGCCAGCGCCAACCAGGTCGCGCAGGTCGCAGATCAGGTGCGCTCGGCCGTCGCCAGCGTCGCTGATAGCGCTGCGACCGTCTCGCAGCGCGAGCTCGCCCGGCTGGAGGTCCTGGAGGCGGCGCTGCAGCTGCACGCCGACCACGGCGAGATGAACTGCCCAGTCTGCTGGCGCACCGACCTTGACGACGATTGGCGCGCCATGAGCGCCGGGCTGGCCGCCGACCTCCGTCGCCAGATGAGCGACCTCGCGAACTCCCAGCAGACGCTACGCATCGCGGTGGGCGAGCTGGCTAAGCTGCGGGCCTTCAGGCCGACCGCGCTGCAGGACTCTCCCCTCCCCGCCACCGACGACGCCGTTGCCGCAGCCCGCACCGCATGGGATCGCTTCCTCGCCCTCCCGGCCGGGGACGACACGGCCGCCCACCTGGCTCGCGCCGACCACATTGAGACCCAGGTGCGGCCCCTCCTCGACTCACTCGAGACTCTGCGCGCGACCGCCGCCGCCGAGCTCGACCGGCTCAACGACGTATGGCAGCCGCTCGCCTCCCGAATCGCCGCCTGGTGCGACGCGTGGGACGAGA
>JAUYLL010000133.1 GCA_030698375.1 Nocardioides sp.
GGCCCTGGCCGGCACCGGCCGCGGCACGGTCGTCGTCACCCGGGAGCCGTGATGGTCGGCCCCGGGGGCCCGCGGGTCGCGGTGTTGCTGGCGGGAGCGGGGGCGCGCTGGGAGGCGGCCGCGCTCGCCGCCCTCGATGCCTCCGCCGGTGTCGTCGTGCACAAGCGCTGCGTCGACCTGCCCGACCTGCTCGCGGTCGCCGGGACCGGCCGTGGCGACGTCGCCCTCGTCGACGGGGAGCTTGCCGGGCTCGACGCGGCGGCCCTCCACCACCTGCGCAAGGCGGGCCTGGGTGTCCTGGTCTGCGCCGGGGACCCGGGGACCGCCGAGCGTGCACGGAACCTCGGCGCGGCGGGTGTCGTGGGGCCCGACCAGGACGACTGGCCCCGGGCCGTCCGCGATGCGGTCCCGGCCGCTCCGGCTCCGGTCGAGCCGCCCGATCCGGGTGCCCCGACGCCCGAGCTGCCCGAGGCCCACCGCGCCGGCGAGGTCGTGGTCGTGTGGGGTCCCGGCGGTGCCCCCGGGCGCACCACGGTCGCGGTCGGGGTGGCGGCGGCCGCCGCCGCGCCCGGTCGCGCGAGCGTGCTCCTCGACGCCGACCCTGCCGGGGGCACGGTCGCGCAGCACCTCGGGCTCCTCGACGAGGTCTCCGGCGTGCTCGCGGCGGCGCGGCTGGGGAACCAGGGGCGCCTCGACGAGGACCGGATGGCTGCCTGTCTGCGAACCGTCTCGCCTCGCCGGGGTGGTGCCGTCGAGGTGCTCACCGGGTTCCCGAGGCCCGATCGGTGGAGCGACCTGCGGCCGGGTGCGCTGCCCGATCTGGTCGGTCTGCTGCGGCGCCGGGGACCGGTGGTGCTGGATGCCGGAGCCGGGTGGGCGGCCGAGCCGGACCCGGGCCTGCCGGGGCGGCGTACCCGCGAGGATCTGGTGCGCGAGTCGGTCGAGGTGGCGGACAAGCTCGTCGTCGTCGGCACCGCCGACCCGGTCGGCCTCACCCGCCTCTCGCGCTGCCTGGTCGGCCTCGTCGAGCAGCTCCCCGACGCCCTCGAGCGCACCCACGTGGTCGTCAACCGGATGCGCGGCAGCCTCGGGTGGGGCGAGCGCGAGATCCGGGGCATGGTGGAGGGGCTCGGCCGCCCCGCCTCGACCTCCTTCCTGCCCGAGGAGCAGCAGGTCGTCGACCGGGCCCTCGTGCACGGCACCACGCTGGCCGAGGCCGGGGCCGGTCCGCTGCACGAGGGCATGGTGGCGCTGGCCACCGGACTCGGGCTGGTGGCGGTCGGCGGGGCACGTCGGTCCATCCCGGTGCGGGGACGCCGCCGCCGGTGAGAGAATCCCCTGCAGCTCCCGGGCCGGGCCCGGCCCCGCACGTCGACAACCGGAGGTTCCATGCGTGAACGCCTACGTCCCGCCGATGTGACGTTCCTCGGCGAGGAGACCTCCCGGGCGCCGTTGCACAACGCGACCCTCGAGGTGTTCGACCCGGGGGAGCGCAGCTTCGAGTACGAGGACCTGCTCGCGCTCATCGGGGAGCGCATCGACTTCGTCCCCCGCTACCGCCAGCGGATCCGGACGGTCCCCGGTCGCCTGGGCATGCCGGTCTGGGTCGACGAGGACGACTTCGACCTCCGCTACCACGTGCGCCGGTCGGCGCTGCCGCGGCCGGGGTCGATGGACCAGCTGCGCGAGCTCGTCGCCCGGATCATGTCGCGACGCCTGGACTTCCAGCGTCCGCTGTGGGAGCTGTACTTCGTCGAGGGTCTCGAGGGCGGACGGGTCGCGCTGCTCTCGAAGTCCCACCAGGTCCTCGTCGACGGGGTGTCCACCGTCGACCTCGGCCAGGTGCTGCTCGACGTCGACCCCACGCCGCGGCACGTGCCCTACGACCACTGGGAGCCGTCCGGCGAGCCGAGCACGTCGGGGCTCCTGCTCGACACCGTCCGCGAGTCCGTGCAGCACCCCAGCCGGGTCTTCTCGACCGTGCGCGTCAACACCGACTCCGCGGTCCGGGCCGGCCGTGGCGCGTTCGGGGCGCTGGGCCAGGTCGCGGCCGCCGTGGCCAACCGCAAGCCCCACCCGGAGACGCCGCTGGACGCCGAGCTGTGCGAGCAGCGGCGGGTGGTCACGGTCCGCACGACCTTCGAGGACCACCGGAAGGTGCGGAGGGTGCACGGCGGGACCGTCAACGACGTGATCCTGGCGACGGTGACCGGCGCGCTGCGCTCCTGGCTGATGACGCGCGCGGAGTCGGTGGGCGCCGGGCGGGCGCTGCGTGCGCTGGTGCCGATGAGCGTCATCGACGACGATCGCGAGCCCACCTCGCTCGGCAGCCAGGTGGCCGGGCACCTCCTCGACCTGCCGATCGGCGAGTCCAGCCCGGTGGTGCGGCTGCACCAGGTCTCCTACGCCTTCAAGGCCCACAAGGAGACCGGCCGCGCGGTGGCCGCCGACACGCTCGCCGACGTCGCCGGCTTCGCTCCCACGACGTTCCACGCGCTCGGGTCGCGGGTGGCGGCCGAGCACCAGCGCAAGCACTTCGACCTGGTCATCACCAACGTGCCCGGACCGCAGTTCCCGCTGTACGCCGCCGGCGCGCGCATGGTCGAGTCCTACCCGATCCCCCCGCTGCTGCCGGGCCGGGCGCTGGCGATCGGGGTGACGTCGTACGACGGGTACGTGCACTACGGCATCAACGCCGACCGCGACGCGCTCCCGGACGTCGAAGTGCTCGGCCAGTGCCTCACCGAGTCGCTCGAGGAGCTCGTCGACTCGGCCAGCGACGCGCGACCCCGGGCTCCGCGCGGACGGACCCGCGCCAGCAACCCGCGTGCTCGCGGGCGGAGCGGGGCATGAGCACCCGCGTCTTCGTCCCCGTGACCGCCGGCGACCTGCGCGTCCTTGCCGCCGAGGGAGCGCTGCCGGCAGGCACCTGGTCGGCGCACACCGTCACCGACGCGCTGCGCGCCTCCTGGCCCGACGGCGACGACGAGGAGTGGTCGTACGCCGCCCTGCTGACCGCCGCGCAGGAGTCCGTCGAGCGGATGGCCGACCACCCCGAGGAGGCTGGTGCGCCCAGGCGCCGGGTGCTGGCCGCCGAGGTCGCCGAGGTGGTCGCGTCCCCGGACCCCGACGCGGCCGAGACCGGGGTGGGGGTGTCCGGACCGCTCCCGCTGTCGTCCGTCGACGCGCTGCACGTCGACGAGGAAGACGCCGAGCCGGTGGTGGGAGCGGCGGTCCGCGTGCTCACCGACGACCGCGACGCCGAGGACGCGGAGACGGTCGCCGCGGCGCTCGAGGCGTGCCTCGAGCACGACCTCGGGTGGTACGCGACCCAGGAGCTCGACCAGCTCCTCTGACCTTCCCCGACCGAGGGGCGGCCAGGGGGTTGGGCCGGTCCCTCCCGGTCTGACACGATCGCGACATGGACGGCATCACGCGCACCCCGCCCCCCGTCAACGAGCCCACCCTGGACCACGCCCCGGGGAGCCCCGAGCGGGCGGCGCTCGAGACCGAGATCGCGCGCCTCGAGAACGTCCATCACGACCTCACCGCGACCATCGGTGGTGAGAAGCGGATGGGCCGTGGCGCCGAGGTGCCTGTCGTCCAGCCGCACGACCACCAGCACGTCCTCGGCACGCTGAAGAACTCGACCAAGGCCGACGCGAAGGCGGCCGTCGCAGCCGCGGCCGAGGCAGCCCCGGCCTGGCGGGACCTGCCCTTCGACGAGCGGGCCGCGGTCCTGCTCAAGGCGGCCGACCTGCTGGCGGGCCCGTGGCGTGCCCGGTTGAACGCGGCCACGATCCTCGGTCAGTCGAAGACCGCCTGGCAGGCCGAGATCGACGCGGCGTGCGAGCTCATCGACTTCTGGCGCTTCAACGTGCACTTCGCCCGGGAGATCCAGGAGACGCAGCCGATCGCCCACGCGCGCGGCGTGTGGAACCGGATGGACCACCGGCCCCTCGAGGGGTTCGTCTACGCGATCACGCCGTTCAACTTCACCGCGATCGCCGGCAACCTGCCGACCGCCCCGGCCCTCATGGGCAACACGGTGCTCTGGAAGCCCTCGCCCACGCAGCAGCTGGCCGCACACCTGACGATGGAGGTCCTCGAGGAGGCCGGCCTTCCGCCCGGGGTCATCAACCTGCTCCCCGGTGACGGCCTGGAGGTCTCGGAGGTGGCACTGGCGCACCCCGACCTCGCGGGCATCCACTTCACCGGCTCGACGCCGACCTTCCAGCACCTGTGGCGCACCGTCGGCGAGAACATCACGACGTACCGGTCCTACCCGAGGGTGGTCGGCGAGACCGGCGGCAAGGACTTCATCGTGGCCCACCCCTCGGCCGACGAGGACGTGCTGCGGGTGGCGATGATCCGGGGAGCGTTCGAGTTCCAGGGGCAGAAGTGCTCCGCGGCCTCGCGCGCCTACGTCCCGAAGTCGGTCTGGAAGCGGATGAAGGAGCGCTTCCTCGCCGACGTCGACGCCCTCAGCATGGGCGACCCGACCGACCTCTCGCACTTCATGGGCGCGGTCATCGACCAGCGCGCGTTCGACAAGCACAAGAAGGCGATCACCCGCGCCAAGCGCTCGCGCACGCTGGACGTGGTCGCCGGCGGCACCGTGGACGACTCGGTCGGCTGGTTCGTCCGGCCCACCGTCGTGGAGTCCTCCGACCCGACCGACGCGATGTTCGCCACCGAGTACTTCGGTCCGATCCTCGCCGTCCACGTGTACGACGACGCCGACTACGACCAAGTGCTCGACCAGATGGAGTCGTTCGCCCCCTACGCCCTCACTGGTGCCGTCATCGCCCGGGACCGGCACGCCATCGACGACGCGACCCGGCGGCTGCGGTTCGCGGCCGGCAACTTCTACGTCAACGACAAGCCGACCGGTGCGGTCGTCGGGCAGCAGCCCTTCGGTGGCGGTCGCGCGTCCGGCACCAACGACAAGGCCGGCGCGCCGCAGAACCTGCTGCGCTGGGCCTCGCCGCGCTCGATCAAGGAGACCTTCGTCGCACCGGGGGACCACCAGTACCCCCACATGGCCTGAGCGCGCGACAATGGGTGCATGACGCTCCCCGCCCACCTGGGGGTCCTGCACCCCGTCGAGCAGCTCCTGGTGGTGCTGCTCGCCTTCGGTCCGTTCGTCGTGCTGGGCGTCGTCGTGGTGCTGCAGCGACGGCACGCCGAGACCGACGAGCCCGAGCCCGAGACCGAGGCCGTCGCCGGCTCGACCCACACCGACGATCCGGTGCGAGACGAGCCGGTCGGCTAGCCGGTCAGCCCCGCGCGAGCCAGCGTTTGCCGGCGCGCTCTTCGGCGCGGATCGCCGAGGAGAGCAGGTCGGCGATGACCTTCTCGAGCTTGCCGGCGACGAGGGGGACGCTGACCTTCAGGTCGCCCTCGATGACCTGACGGGTGCCGTCGCCGTCCTCCTCGAGCCGGATGCCGCCCACCAGCGACCCGGGCTTGCCCGGGATGGTCACCTTCAGGTCGGCCGACGTGGCGTCGTGCCAGGACTCCTCCTGCACGACCTCGGTCTCGTTGCCGACGAACTTCTTCGCGACGGCCGGCACGCCGGTGGTCGGCTGGACCAGCTCGATCCGCACGGTCAGCTGCTCCCCGTCGGGGGTGATCGTCACGTCGTGGCGGAGCGTGCCCTGCTCCTCGCACACCTCCTCGCGGAACGCGGGGTCGGCCACCATCGCGCGCACGGCGGCGGGCGGGGCGTCGTACTGCATCTCCTGGCGGAACTTCATGCCCGGTCTCCTTCTAGCCAGGCCAGTCCGACCTGGTGCTCGGTGTCGCGTCCGTTCGTGAACAGCTCGGCCATGAGGCCCTCGAGCTTCTTGCCGATCAGGGGCACGGTGACGCTCAGCTCCGCGTCGAGGACGACGCTGGTGCCTTCGCCCTCGGGGGCGAGCGCCAGGGTGCCGGTCGTGCGGGTCGGCTTGCCGGGGGTCTCGATCGACAGCGTGGCCCGACGCTCGGGGCCCTCGCCGTTCCACTCCTCGACCTGCACCGCCCGGGTGGTCTCGCCCGCGAACTTCTTGGCGAACGACGGCACACCGGTAGTCGGCTGCACCTGGTCGATGCGCACCTGGTGGCCGCCGGGCACCTCCTCGACGCGCACGTCGGCCGAGACCGCCTCGAGGGCCGCGCACACCCGCTCGCGGTAGGCGGGGTCGAGGAGCATCGCGTGCACCTCGTCAGCAGGGGCGGGGTACGACGACACGTGGCGGATCTTCACGGACGCCATCATGCCGGGTCCCGAGCCCGTCGCGGTCCTAGACTCCCTGGGTGGAAGCGACGAGACCCGGTCCCGACGGCCCCGACCCGGACCTGCACTTCGGCGAGCAGGGTGCCCGGCTGACCTACGGCTCCTACCTGGCGCTGCCGGAGCTGCTGGGGGCGCAGCGCCTGGAGTCCGACCCGCCGGCCCACGACGAACTGCTGTTCATCACGATCCACCAGGCCTACGAGCTGTGGTTTCAGCAACTGCTGCACGAGGCGACGAGCGTGCGTGACGCGCTGCTGGCGCTCGAGAGCCCGTCCGGTCCGGGGCCGGGGACCTGGTGGGCCCTGCACCTGCTCACCCGGATGCACGTCGTCGGGCGGCTCCTGGTCAGCCAGGTCGACGTGCTGGAGACGATGACCCCCCAGGACTTCCTGGCGTTCCGGCGGCTGCTCGAGCCGGCCAGCGGGTTCCAGTCGGTGCAGTTCCGCGAGCTGGAGTTCCTCTCCGGCGCCAAGGACCCGGCGTACCTGCTGCGTTTCCGCGGGATCACGCCTGAGGAGCGCGACCGGCTGGACCGACGGCTGGCGGAGCCGACGCTGTGGGACGCGTTCGTGCACGTGCTCGCGGTGCACGGGCTGCCGCACGACTCCGACGACGACGTGCTCGCGGCGTTGCGCACCGCCGCCCACGACCGCGCCTCGTACGCCGCGGTGTGGAGCCTCGCGGAGGCCCTGCTGCAGCACGACGAGCTCGCCGCCGCCTGGCGGGCACGGCACGTGGTGATGGTGGAGCGGATGATCGGCGGCAAGTCCGGCACGGGCGGGTCGTCCGGGGCGGCGTACCTGCGCGGGCGCCTGGACCTGCGCTACTACCCGCTGCTGTGGGAGGTCCGCTCCGTGCTGTGAAACCCCGGCCGGGCGGGGTGAAGGGCGCAGCGGAATGGCCTAGCCTGCCGAGGAGGGCCACAACGGCGTGGTCCTCGAGGCGACCGAGGTGGATGACGCATGCGGGCGACACAGGAGGACTCCAAGGACGAGCTGGTGGCCCGCGCGGTCGACCTGGCCGCCAAGCGCCGTGGGTCCGGGTCCGGGCCGGACGCGGAGACGGCGACGACGCTGCTCACGACCTTCTACCGCCACGTCCCGGCCGAGGACGTCGTCGGGCGCTCGGAGGTGGACCTCTACGGCGCGGCGCTGAGCCAGTACCGCCTGGCCGGGACGCGCCCCCAGGGTCGCGCCCTGGTGCATGCCTTCACGCCAACCGTCTCCGAGCACGGCTGGACCGCCGGCGGGCACTCCGTCGTCGAGGTCGTCACCGACGACATGCCGTTCCTCGTCGACTCGGTGACCATGGCGCTCGCCGAGCAGGGGCGCGACGTCCACGTCGTGGTGCACCCCCAGATGCTCGTCCGCCGCGACGTCACCGGTGCCATGGTCGAGCTGCTGGCCACCGACGAGCGCACGGACGGCGTGGCGGCTCAGGCGGCCGAGACCGGCCACGACGTCTTCCGCGAGTCCTGGATGCACTTCGAGATCGACCGCGAGTCCGACGCCGAGGACCTCGCGGGGATCGAGGCGGCGCTGATCAAGGTGCTCACCGACGTGCGGGAGGCCGTCGAGGACTGGGAGCGGATGCGCGCCCAGGCCCTCACCGTGGTCGACGACCTCGAGAACGACCCGCCCCCGCTGCCGGCCGACGAGGTCGAGGAGGGAGCGGCACTGCTGCGCTGGCTCGCCGACGACCACTTCACGTTCCTCGGCTACCGGGAGTACCTCCTCGACGTCGTCGACGGCGACGACGTCCTCCGGGCCGTCCCCGGCACGGGCTTCGGCATCCTCCGCACGGACCAGGACCTGTCCGCGGCCTTCGGCAAGCTGCCCCCGCTCGTGCGCGCCAAGGCCCGTGAAAAGGTCCTGCTGGTGCTGGCGAAGGCCAACTCGAAGGCCACCGTCCACCGTCCGGTCTACCTCGACTACGTCGGGGTGAAGACCTACGGCGAGGACGGCGAGGTGGTCGGGGAGCGACGGTTCCTCGGCCTGTTCTCCTCGGCCGCGTACACCGAGTCGTTGACCCGGATCCCGGTGATCCGGGTGAAGGCGCGCTCGGTCATCGACCAGGCCGGCTTCGATCCGTTGAGCCACACCGGCAAGGCACTCATGGACGTGCTGGAGACCTATCCGCGTGACGAGCTCTTCCAGACGCCGCTCGACGAGCTCGTGCCAATCGCGATGCAGGTGCTGCACACGCGCGGGCGACGCCAGGTGCGTCTGTTCGTGCGCCGGGACACCTACGGGCGCTACCTCTCCTGCATGGTCTACCTGCCGCGTGACCGCTACACGACGCAGGTGCGCGAGCGGATGGCGGGCATCCTCCGTCGTCAGCTCGGCGCGGAGTTGCTGGACTACACGGCTCGGGTGAGCGAGTCGTTCCTCGCCCGCCTGCACTTCGTCGTGCGCCCGCCAGCCGGCGACACCGTCGGAGAGGTCGACACCGAGGACCTGGAGCGACGGCTCGCCGACGCGGCCCGGTCCTGGCGTGACGACTTCGTCACCGCCGTGCACCAGGAGTACGGCGAGGAGTCGGGCTCCCGGATGGCCCGGGCGTTCGCCGACGCGTTCCCTGAGGCCTACAAGGAGGACTACCCGGCGCGGGCCGCAGCCGTCGACATCGGGCTGCTCGAGAACGTGGTGCGCGACGACGCCGGCCACGGACTGGGCCTGTCGTTCTCCCAGGGCCTGGAGGACGGGCCGGGGGAGGGCCGGCTCAAGGTCTTCCGGGTGGGTCCGTCGCTGTCGCTGAGCGAGGTGCTGCCGATCCTCTCGAGCCTCGGTGTCGAGGTCGTCGACGAGCGGCCCTACGCGCTCGAGGTGCGCGCGGGCGAGGCGTGGATCTACGACTTCGGGCTGCGGTTCAGCGGCCGACCGCCCGATGGGGCCCGCGAACTGGTCCAGGAGGCGGTGACCGCGGTCTGGGAGGGGCGCAACGAGGTCGACGGCTTCAACGCCCTCGTGCTCGCCGCCGGGCTGACCTGGCG
>JAUYLL010000136.1 GCA_030698375.1 Nocardioides sp.
CACCAGGGCCACGCGACTCTCGGCGCCACGTCACGAGCGTGACGTTCCGCTGCATCCCGTCTGAGCCGCCGCGAGGGGCTCAACGCCCCAGCAGCATCCGCACGCGCCGACCGACCGTGGCCCAGGAGAGATCCTGGGCCAGGGTCGTCCTCGTTCCCGGCTCGCGCAATGACTTCCGCAGTGCGGCGACCACGGCGTCGGTGACCGTGCGCACGTCCCTTCCGTCGACGACGACCCCGCGCTCCCCCACTGCCTCGGGAGCCCCGCCGGAGTCCCCACCGACGACCGGCAGGCCACAGCCCGCCGCCTCGAGGAAGACGATGCCGAACGCCTCGGGCTCCAGGCCGAGGAGCCGGGTGCGGCAGGGCATCGCGAAGACGTCACCGGCGTCGGTCCACGCCGGCATCTCGTCGCCGGGCACGGACCCGGCGAAGATCACGGCGTCGCGCACACCGTGCTCCCACGCCAGCCGCTCCAGTCGGGGACGGTCGGGCCCGTCGCCCACCAGCAGGAGCACAGCCCCCGGCACCTCCCGCCGTACGCCGGCCCACGCCCGCACCAGCACGTCCTGGCCCTTGCGGCGCACCATCCGCGCAGTGCACACCACGACCGGGGTCGACGGCGCGATGCCGAGCCGCTCGCGCACCTGCGCGCCACCGCAACCAGGGAAGAAGCGCTCCGGGTCCACGCCCGGCGACAGCGGCTCCATCCGCCCCGCGGCAGCCGGGCTCAGCGCGGGCGCGATCCGGTCGCGGCACCAGACACTGACGTAGGTCATCACGTCGACCCGGTCACCGATCGCCCGCAGGAGTCGACGCGCCCCGGGCACCCTCGCCCACCAGACCTCGTGGCCGTGGGTCAGCGCGACAACGCGTTGCGCCCCGGCTCGGCGGAGGTGGTCACCGAGCAGACCCAGCGGCGCCGCCGCCCCGAAGAGCACCCGGTCGCATCCCTCCTCCCGCAGCACCCGTGCCACCCGCCGCGCGACCGCGGGTGTGGGGAGCAGCATCGAGGTCGGGTCACGGTGCACCGGGAACGGCAGGGTCGCGTCGTACGCCGTGTCCCCCGGCATCGTGGCGGTGTAGACGACGACCTCGGCGGGGTCGAGCTCGCGGCACAGCGCGAGCACGAACGTCTCGATGCCCCCGCGGCGCGTCGGGAAGTCGTTGGTGACGACGAGCACCCTGCTCACGGGGTCGCTCCGCGCGCCCGGTCCTGCTCGGCACGCCGGGCCTCCGCGGCCGGGTCGAGCTCCCAGGAGACGCCGAGCGCCTCCAGGATCCCGAGTCGCTCGGTCGCCAACGGGTGGCTGGCGAACGCCCAGCGGCTCCAGGCCGGCGGTTGCGGGTCCGACAACGACCGCGAGGCCAGCCGGTGCTGCATCTGGGCGAACGCGTCTCCGTCCTCGGTGGCCCGGAGCGCGGTGACGTCCGCGCGCGCCTCGATCGCCCGGCTGATCCCGCTCTCGACCGGGTTCGCGGCGAAGGTGACCACTCCGACGAGGAAGAGCACCAGGGCGACCACCGCCGGGTCACCGGGGCCTGCGACGTCGGCCCGGCGACGCACCCGGCGTCCCAGGACCAGCCAGGCCAGCGCCCCGACGCCGGCGGCACCCCCGAGCGCGCCGAGCATCGTGCCGAGCAGGACGTCGTCGTGGCGGGCGTGCGCGATCTCGTGCGCCACCACGCTCAGGGCCTGCTCGTCGGTGAGCCCGGCGAGAAGCGTGTCGTAGACGACGACGCGGCGGGTGTCGCCGAACCCCGAGACATAGGCGTTCAGGGTCGTCGTACGGCGGGAGGCGTCCGCGACCAGCACCTCGTCGACCTCGACGCCCTCGGCATCGGCCACCTCGAGGATCGCGACGCGGAGCGGCCCGTCGGGCATCGGCTCGAACCGGTTGAAGACCGGCTCGATGAGCACCGGGTGGAGGAACGACCCGGCGAGGACCAGGCCGGCGACGGCCACGGCGGCGAGCGCGGGCCACGCCCGTCGGAACCGGCGCGCGAGGCCGACCAGCACCACCAGCGCCAGGGCGGTGACCGCGACCTCGACGGCCAGCGACCGCACGAGGTCGAGCAGCCACGCCGCCCATCCCTGGGTGGTCAGCCCGTAGTCCAGCGCTCGGCGCCGGATGAGGACGGAGACCGGCAGGACCACCGCCCGGCCGACGACGAGCACCACCACCACACCGAGGACGACGCGTACCCACCACGGTCGCGCCCACCGGGTTCCGGCCCCGGCGCGCGCGACGCGGCGTCCGCTGCGGGCCAGCGCCAGCCACCCCGCGACCATCAGCGACACGACGATGGCGACCCACCCCAGCACCCGACGCACGCCGGAGTACTCCTCGGCCCGGGCAACCTGCTCGGGTGTCAGCAGTGCCGTCGGCTCGACCGGCTCGACGGTGGTGCCCGGCACCCACCCCCAGGGGACGAGCAGGAGGGCGGCCAGCACGAAGGCGGCGCCCGCGACGGCCGCGACCACCAGCGCGACGGTCCGCGCCCGATCGTCGATCTCGACGACGTCCGGCTCGCTCGTGGTGTGCACGTCGCTCAGCCTGTCAGATCGGCCAGCCGGCGCAGGTCGTCGCGCCACGCCGCGACGAACGCCTCCTCGGTGGTGCCCAGCACGCGGCGGAACGCCACCGGCACCGGCACCCCCTCGTCGGCGGCCCGGTAGAGGTCGAGGAGGGCGTCCTCGCCGTAGGTCTCGACGATCAACCGACAGGCCAGCCACGCGGCCTCGTACGTCGCGCCGAGCCCCGCCTGCCGGGCGTCGAAGTCCGCCTCGGTCGGCAGGGTGGTGGGCAAACCGTCCTCGCGGACCCGCTCGAGGTACTGGCCCGCCGCCTCGGTCACCGGCAGGTCGGAGTCGCGCAGCGCGACATGGTCGGCGACCCCCTCGAGCAGCCACAGTGGGGCCGAGGTCCGGGTCGCACCGAGCGCGACGTGCGCCGCCTCGTGGGTCGCGACCACCTGGGCCGCGCCGTCCCCCAGGCCGCCGAAGACCTCGGGGTGGAGCAGGATGTGCACCGGTGCGCCGGCGTCCTCGCTGATCGTCGTGGTGACAGCGGCGATCCCGCCGTACGACCCGGGGGCGGCTCCGAGCGCGGTCTCCAGCGCGGCGGCGGTGGCGGGCATCTCCAGGACGAGCGGTCCACGCCACTTCGGCAGCACGCGGTTCACCTGGGTGACCGCGACGCGGGCCTGGCCGAGGAGGATGCTGGCGCGCTCCTCGTCGGGGGCGAGCACGGTGGTCCGACCCTCCTGCCGCACGGTGAGCGGCTCGCTCCACCAGCTGGGGGTGCGACCCACCTCCGGATCGACCGTGGACCCGGCCGCCACGAACCGGACGCCGTCAGCCGTGTCGGCGAACCTCATCACCGTCTCGAACCGCACCTGGGCGCCGGCCTGGACGTAGTCGAGGGCGACGGCGCCGACCCAGGTGGAGGGTCGCTCGTCGACGAAGCCAGGCTCCTCCGTCACGAACCGCAGCCCCACCTCCCGTACGCCGAGCTCCCGCGCGGCGACAACAAGCGCCTCGAGCCGGGTGCGGGCCGCGTCGTCCTCCGGGTCCGCCAGTGCCCCGAGGTCGACCGCCTCCGCTGCGTCGGTGCCCAGCCCTGCCTCGAGGCGACGCAGGAGGTCACCGGCACCGCCGAGGCGCTCCCCCCGGTCGAGCACCACGGCCGCGGGCTCGTCCTCCGGCGACGTACCCGGGTCGGGGGCGGGGTCCGCTCCGCTCAGGCGCCAGGCGAGTAGCGGCAACCCGATGACCACCAGCAACAGCCCGAGACCGGCCGCCCACCAGAGGGGGCGGCCGGTCTCGGGCACGCGCAGGGTCCGCCGGGTCACGACGGTGCCGGGTCAGCCCGGTCGGCCGGCGCCGACGAGCGGCATCGAGTGCAGGCCCGCGATCCGGACACCGGTGCTGGGGTTGGCCGCGTCGACAATCTGGCCGTTGCCGATGTACATGCCGACGTGGCTGACGGGGCTGTAGTAGAACACCAGGTCGCCCGGCTGGAGGTCGGAGGTGGTGACCGGGGTGGTGGAGCTCATCTGTCCGCTCGAGGAGTGCGGGAGGCTCACACCGGCGGCGGCCCAGGCCTTCATGGTCAGGCCGGAGCAGTCGTAGGCGTCGGGACCGGCGGCACCCCAGACGTAGGCGTCGCCGACCTGGGCGAGCGCGAAGTCCACCGCTGCCTTTGCCCGTCCGGAGACCGGCACGTTCGCCGGTGCCGGGGCCGCAGCCGTGCGGGTACCGGAGCGGCTGGGCGCCGCGGCGGCCGCGGCGCGGGCCTCGAGCTCCTCGAGGAGCTCCTCCGCCTCGGCGGCGTTCACGTCGATCTCGGCCTGCTCGTCGGCCAGCGTCTTCTCGAGCTCGGCGAGCGCGGCGAGCTCTTCCTTCGCTGCGGCCCGGCGGATCTCGAGCTGCTTGGCCTCGACCGTGAAGTCGGCCATCATCGCGCCGCGCTGGTCGTTGAACGCCGAGACAGCCGAGAGCTGCTCGAGGAAGGCATCGGGGTCGTCGGAGAGCACGACCTGGCTGGTCGTCGAGAGCGCCTGGCCCTGGTAGTCCTGCACGAGGGCCGCGGCCACCTGGTCGCGGATCTCCTCGTGGCGCTTCACCTGACGTGTCAGGTCGGCGCGCAGGGTGCGCAGTCGGGTCTGCGCGGCCTCGCGGGCCACGCGGGCCTCGTTGAACCGCTCGGAGGCCTGCTCGGCCTTGTGGTAGAGCGTCTCCACCTTGCCGCGGACCTCGTCCACGTCCGGCTCGGCGTACCCCGGAAGGGGGTTGAGGAGGGCGAGGGTCATCGCCGAGGCGACAACTCCAGCAAGGCCAGTGGCAACGCGTGTGCGCTTCCGTCCGTCGATCACGAGCGGGCGGCTCCCAACGTTCTCGGTGCTGTGACAGGGGCGCGCACCCACGACCGACGAAAGCCGGCGGAAGGTGGGTGCGTGAGTGCCTCACTCTAAGCGGGGGTATGGAGTGCAGCAAACGCGTCAGACCGTTCTGTGGAGGTGTGTCGCGCCTCGAGACGCCCCACACGGGGTCACTGGCCCCATCAGCCCCACGAGTCACTCGCCCCCCAGGGCTCAGGCCGACTCGACCTCCTGCTCCGCCAGCGAGGTCACCAGTCGCAGCGGGGGCACCATCCCCGAGCCGGCGAGCACCGCCAAGGCACGCTGCTCGTCGTCGTCGAGGGTGAGCTCGGGCGGCCTGCCCAGCAGGACGGTGACCACACAGTCACCGCAGGCAGGTCCGCGCACCAGGCAGGTGTCGCAGTCGATCCGGACGCTCATGGGTCCTCCACACGCAAGGGGAAGTGGGTCCCGCGCAGCGTCGCAGCCCCCACCGACAGTCACGCCCGCGACGGCCCCGCGCCGCCACAGCCGCGCGCCGCCACCGACCTGTCGGCGCCGCCACCTAGCGTCCTCCCCATGGCACGACCGACCACCTCCACCGACCCCACCGGCGCTGCTGGTGCGGCGTCCGGCCGGTGGGAGAGCCAGCGCAGCTTCGACGAGCTCGGCCGGCCGCTGCACGACCTCACCTTCTGCGTGGTCGACCTCGAGACGACGGGAGGGTCGGCGGCAGGCGGTTCGATGATCACCGAGATCGGCGCGGTGAAGGTCCGCGGCGGCGAGGTGCTCGGCGAGCTCCAGACCCTCGTCAACCCCCACACCGCGATCCCGCCGTTCATCGCGGTGCTCACCGGCATCACCGACACCATGGTCGCCCGTGCCCCGTCGATCGAGACGGTGCTGCCCGACTTCCTCGAGTTCGCCCGCGGCTGCGTGCTCGTGGCCCACAACGCACCCTTCGACGTCGGCTTCCTGCGCCACTTCGCCGAGCTCCAGGAGCGACCCTGGCCACGGTTCGAGGTGCTCGACACAGCGTTGCTGGCGCGGCGGGTCATCACCCGCGACGACGCCCCGAACTGCAAGCTGTCCTCCCTCGCCCGCGTCTTCGGGTCCGCCACTACCCCCGACCACCGGGCGCTGAGCGACGCCCGGGCCACCGTCGACGTGCTGCACGGCCTGATCGGCCGCCTCGGCGGTCTGGGCGTGCACACCCTCGAGGAGCTGCAGGCGTTCAGCTCCCGGGTGGCCCCCGAGCAGCGCCGCAAGCGCCATCTCGCCGAGCATCTCCCCCACGGCCCCGGCGTCTACCTCTTCCGCGACGATCAGGAGCGGGTGCTGTACGTCGGCACGTCCGGTGACCTGCGCACCCGCGTCCGCTCGTACTTCACCGCCTCGGAGACCCGCAGCCGGATAGGCGAGATGGTGCGCCTGGCCGCACGCGTCGACGGGATCTCCTGCACCACCGCCCTGGAGGCGGAGGTCCGCGAGCTGCGCCTGATCGCCGAGCACAAGCCGCGCTACAACCGCCGCTCACGCCACCCCGAGCGGGTGCACTGGGTGAAGGTCACTCGGGAGCCGTGGCCGCGCCTGTCCCTGGTGCGCCAGGTGCGCGACGACGAGGCGACGTACCTCGGCCCGTTCCGCTCCCGCAAGGCCGCCGAGACCGTCGTGACCGCGCTCCACGAGACCTTCCCGGTCCGCCAGTGCACGGGCCGGATGCCGGCCCGCGCCGCACTCTCCCCGTGCGTGCTCGCCGAGATGGGCCGCTGCCTGTCCCCCTGCGACGGCTCGGCCGACCCCGAGGCGTACGCGGCCACCGTCGACGGGTTGCGGGCCTGTGTGACCGGGTCGGTCGACCCCGTCGTGCAGGTGCTGACCGAGCGCATGGACCGGCTG
>JAUYLL010000141.1 GCA_030698375.1 Nocardioides sp.
CCTCGCTGCAGGACGTGCGCCAGGTGCTCACCCCGGCCACCTCCTCCGAGGCGCCGCGCAGCGCCGCGGTCGAGGACCTGATCGCGGGCGTGCGCGCCAGTGGTCACGAGGTCGTCTCCACCGAGGTCGGCTCCCCTCAGCCGCTGCCGCCCGAGCTCGAGGTGGTGGCCTTCCGGGTGCTGCAGGAGATGCTCACCAACGCGATCAAGCACGGCGAGCGCGACGAACCGGTGTTCGTCGAGCGGCACTGGCCCGACGGCAGCTGGGTCGGTGAGCTGCGGATCGAGGTCCGCAACGTGGTGCGCACCGGCGTCGAGGACCTGCCTCCGGGGCAGGGGCTGGACGGCATGCGTCGCCGGCTCGAGGCAGTCGGCGGCCGGCTCGACGTACGACGCCGCGAGGCCACCTCGGGGCCGACCTTCACGGTCACCGCATGGGTCCCGGTGCGTGCGGTGAGCCGGTGACGATCCGAGTCCTGCTGGTCGACGACCAGGACCTCTTCCGCGAGGGCGTCGCCGTGATCGTCGGTGCCCAGGAGGGCATGGAGGTGGTCGGCCAGGCCGGCGACGGCCTCGAGGCCGTCCGGCTGGTCGAGGAGCTCGAGCCCGACGTGGTGCTGTTGGACATCCGGATGCCCGAGATGGACGGCGTCGAGGCCACCCGCCAGATCTTCGCGCCCGAGCGCGTCGCGCGCCGCTCCCACCCGGTCCGGGTCGTCGTGCTGACCACGTTCAACCTCGACGACCGGGCCGCGACCGCGATCCGCCACGGTGCGAGCGGCTTCCTGCTCAAGGACACCACTCCCCTGCAGCTGCGCGACGCCATCCGCACCGTCCACGCCGGCAACGCCGTGCTCGCGCCGGGCGACCTCTCGACGTTGCTCGAGGGGCAGTTCCAGTCGCGCCGCCCGACGCCGCCGGCGTACCTCACCCTCACCGACAAGGAGCGCGAGGTGTTCGGCGCCGTCTCGCGCGGGCTGTCCAACACCGAGATCGCGGCCCTGGTCTTCGCCGGGGAGTCCACCGTCAAGACCCACGTCGGCGCCATCCTGCGCAAGCTCGGCCTGCGCGACCGCGTGCAGATCGTGGTGTTCGCGCACGAGCACGGGCTCACCGGCTGACGAGCCTCCGCACCCTGTCGGACGCGGCGCCCATGACCCGCTCGAGCGGGCCCCGCCACCCGAGCGCCACGAACCCCGTCCCGATCGCGAGCAGCACGAGCGCGTGCGGCACGAACGCGCCGTCGTCCGGCGGCCAGAGCCGCTCGGTGCGCAGCACGACGTGCAGGCTGTAGAGCGTCAGCGTCATCGTGCCGGCGCCGAAGAGGATCGCGACCACCCGCCTCGCGAAGTCCCCCAGGAGACCCACTGCGAGCAGAGCGACTCCGATGACCAGCAGCGCCGAGCCGATGGTCTGGGCCAGGTCGAACGGCGTGGAGCTGTGCGGTGCGACGACCAGGAGCCACTCCCACCCGCCGGCGGTCGGCGTGTTGCCGTACATGCCCGACTCGGTGGCCCGCGCCAGCTCGTCCGCGCCCCCGGGCCTCCCCAGGTCGTCCATCAGCCGCCCCGCGACGCCGGGTCGGCCGACGAGCACGCGCGAGGCCACGGTCGCGGCCACCGCGAGCACCGCTCCCGCTGCGGCCAGCACCAGGTGCACCGAACGCCGTGACAGGTCGAGCCGCCCGACGCCCAGACCGACGAGCAGGTAGGCCAGCCAGGGCACGACCGGGTAGTAGCCGGTGAACGCGAGCTCGCTCAGGAGCTGCCCGGGGTCCGCCAGCTGGCCGAACGACGGGCTGTCGAACTGCCGCGGGGGCAGCTCGGGGCGGAGGACCTGCGAGAGCACCGGGGCCAGGACGGTCCAGGCCGCGGCGAGCACGAACAGCGCCGGCGCCCTGAGTCCGACGAACGCGATGCCGAGGAGGAAGAGCAGGCCGTAGTAGGTGAGGATCACCGCCAGCCCCGAGTCGACCTCCCCCAGGAGCAGCCCCACCGTCGCGACCAGCAGCGCCCGCGCCGCCAGTCCCGCCGACCGGGCCCACCGCTCACGGCCGGCCACCGGCGTACGCCGTCCGGTCATCAGCGCCAGGCTGACGCCGGCCAGCACCGCGAACAGCGCCGAGGCCCGGCCCCCGGGCAGCCACTGCCCGAGCGCGAGCCCGCCGTCGGCGCCGTAGTCGTCCGCGACGTGCGTCGCGACCATGCCCAGCAGCGCCACGCACCGCGCGACGTCCAGGCCGACCAGCCGAGGGCTCAGAAGCCGACCTTGCGTGCTCCCCCGCCGCGGACGGCCGCGCCCTTGGCCTGGGCGGCGGACTTCAGCTCGGCCTGGAAGTCGACCATCCTCTGCTGGAGTGCGGGGTCGCCCGTGGCCAGGATGCGTACGGCGAGCAGTGCGGCGTTGCGGGCGTTGCCGATGGCGACGGCGGCCACCGGCACACCGGCGGGCATCTGCACGATGGACAGCAGGGAGTCCATGCCGTCGAGGTACTTCAGCGGGACAGGTACGCCGATCACCGGCAGCGGGGTGACCGAGGCGAGCATCCCGGGCAGGTGGGCGGCTCCCCCGGCACCGGCGATGATCACCGACAGCCCGCGCCCGGCGGCCTCCTTGCCGTAGGCCAGCATCTCCTCCGGCATCCGGTGCGCGGAGACGACGTCGGCCTCGTAGGCGACGTCGAACTCGCCGAGCGCGTCCGCGGCCTCCTTCATCA
>JAUYLL010000142.1 GCA_030698375.1 Nocardioides sp.
CCCGCAGCTCCAGTCCCATGGGGGAGACGTCTCGCTGGATCGCATCGAGGACGGCACGGCCTACGTGCGGCTGTCCGGCGCGTGCAACGGCTGCTCGATGTCGGCCGTGACGATGCGCAACGGCGTGGAGCAGGCTCTAAAGGAGCGCGTGCCGGGCATCGTGGGCGTCGAGGTGCTACCCAACGAGCCAGGACCGGCGTTGATCGGGCTGTCGGAGATCGGGATGCGAACCTCTGCGCCGGATCCCGGCTGGGCCGATGCCGGACCGATCGCCGACTTCGACCTGGGCGCGGTCTCGAGGCGCGATCTCAGGGCCGAGGACGGCAGCGAGCGGGAAGCGGTTGTTGTGAACCTGGGCGGGCAGCTTGCCGCGTACGTCAACAGCTGTCCCCACCTCGGCAACAGCCTCGAGGACGCCGACCTCGACACGGTTACCGGCACCCTCACCTGCCAGTGGCACGGCTTCTGTTTCGACGCCCTCTCGGGCGAGTGCCAGACCCTTCCAGGAGCGCAGCTCGAGCAACTGCCGTTGCGGGTGGACAACGGGCGCGTGCTGATTCGAGTCCGCTCCTGATGCGAGTCCAGATCCTCGGCCCCGGGGTGAGCGCTGAGTCACTGCAGCCGATGGCGTTCGTGCCGTCAAGCGCGTCCGGCTTCCCCGCCTGCTACGGGGGCTGGACCCCGCGGGCGGTGATTGGGGCAACCTCGATCGGTGGGTTGCTGCTGCCGTCTGCCGACCCGACCGCTGCCCAGGTGTATGCGCCTCGCGGCGTGCACGTGGATGCTGACCGGGTCGTGGTTGCCGACACGGGCAACCACCGGGTGCTGATCTTCGACGGCCACCCCGACCACGACGGTGCCGAGGCAAGCGTGGTTCTCGGTCAGCCGAACGCCCGCACTGAGGGACCGCAGGCCGGCGGCCGCGGACCCGCGAACGGAATGAACCTGCCGACCGGGATCCTCATCGACGACGGTCGGCTCGTGGTGGCAGACGCGTGGAACCACCGTATCCTCGTGTGGGACCGAGTCCCCACCACGAACGACGTGCCTCCGGACCACGTGCTGGGCCAGGTCGACGACCAGTCGGTCGACCCCAACCGAGGCACCGGTCCGTCGGCAACCAGCTTCTACTGGCCTTTCGGTATCGCTGTGGTCGACGGCCGCTTCCTCGTGACGGACACGGGAAACCGACGCGTACTCGTCTGGAACGACGGCATCCCGGCCAGCGCCGACACCGCGGCCGACCTCGTCTTGGGCCAGGACTCACCGGACCGACGTGAGGAGAACCGGGGCGGCGCCGTCAGCGCCGGCTCGTTCCGATGGCCGCACGCGGTGGCCGGAGACGGCCGCGGCGGCGTCCTCGTGGCCGACGCCGGCAACCATCGCGCGCTCGGCTGGACCGCCCACCCGGTACACGATCGGCAGGCTGACTACGTGCTCGGCCAGCCCGACCTCACCACGGCCGACGACTTTCCCTATCGGCCCCAGGTGGGCAACGTGTTTCGGTTTCCCTACGGGGTCATGACCCTCGGGTCGGCCGCAGACCCAGGACTCGCGGTTGCCGACACCGCGAACAACCGAGTGCTGCTGTGGGATGCCTTTCCGCACGACCCGGAGACGCACCCCGATTATGTGCTCGGTCAGCCCGGATACTCCAGCAACGGGGAGAACCGTTGGCAGTCGGTAGACCGGGACACGCTGTGCTGGCCCTACGGGTTGGCCTCCTTCACCTCCACCGACGTTGAGATCCTCGCGATCGCGGACTCCGGCAACAATCGAGTCGTCCTCTGGGAACGGACATGACGCGCGGAGCTCGCGTGCGTCGGCGGCTGAACGTGCGGGGCGTCGTGCAGGGCGTCGGCTTCCGCCCGTTCGTGGTGCGACTCGCCGAAGACCTAGGGCTGACCGGCACCGTCGGCAATGACTCGAGCAGCGTCTTGGTGGAGATCGAGGGAGACCCTCGCGCAGTCGACGAGTTCACCAAACGGGTCGCACAGGACGCTCCGGCGCTCGCGCAGGTCGTGGCAGTGACCGCGGTCGACCTCCAGCCCGTGGGATCGGTCGGGTTCTCGATCGTGCCGAGTGCGAAGGTGCTGGGTGAGCGGACTCTGGTCCCGCCCGACGTCGCGACCTGCGAGGCGTGTCTGACCGAGCTGACGAACCCGGCCGACCGGCGCTTCCGGCACCCGTTCATCACCTGTACCGACTGTGGTCCCCGGTTCACGATCATCGAGGACCTTCCCTATGACCGGCCGGCGACGACGATGCGCGAATTCGAGATGTGCGGCGCATGTGCGAGGGAGTACCAGGACCACACGGATCGCCGCTACCACGCGCAGCCCGTCTCGTGTCACGACTGCGGTCCCCGGCTGTGGCTCGTTGAGCACGGCGACCGGATCGACGGCGCAGAAGCCTCGCTCCGCGGGGCGATCGAGCGGCTTCGGCGAGGCGGCATCGTGGCGATCAAGGGGATCGGGGGGTTCCACCTCGCCTGTGACGCGACGGCTGAGGTGGCCGTTGCCCGGCTGCGCCGACTGAAGCGCCGCCCTGCCAAGCCGTTCGCCGTGATGGCCCGCGACCTGCTCACGGCGGCGGGGATCGCCGAGCTGGACACGACGTCTGCCGACCTGCTCAGACAGCCGGCCCGGCCGATCGTGCTGGTGCCGCGAACGAGCCGCAGCAGTATCGCGGACAGCGTCGCTCCGGGGCTGGCCGAGTTGGGCGTGCTCCTTCCCTACACACCGCTGCACCACCTCGTGCTCGACGAGGTGGTGCTCCTCGTGATGACCTCGGGCAACCTCAGCGATGAGCCGCTCTGCTACGAGAACGAGGACGCGCTCGAACGGCTCGGCGGCATCGCGGACGCCTTCTTGATGCACGACCGCCGAATCGCGGTACCCTGCGAGGACTCCGTCGTCACGGTACTCGACGGCGGCGAGCTTCCGCTTCGTCGTTCACGCGGATACGCCCCAATGCCCGTCTTCCTCGACGGCGCCGGACCCACGGTGCTGGCGGTCGGCGCGGAGGTCAAGAACACCTTCACCATCACCCGCGGCGACCTCGCGTTCTGCTCGGCACACCTGGGCGACATGGGCAGCCTGGAGAGCCAGGACGCGTACGAGCGTTCGGTCGCTCAACTGATGGCACTGCACGGTGTCGAACCCGAGCTGATCGTCGCGGACGACCATCCGGGCTACCAAACCACGTCGTGGGCCGAGCGCAGGAGCACGGAGACCGGCACGCCACTGACCACGGTCCAGCACCACCACGCACACCTCGCTTCGCTGCTCGCCGAGCACGGAGCCACCAACCTTCCGTGCATCGGCGTCACCTACGACGGCACCGGGTACAGCTGCGACCGGACGGTGTGGGGAGGCGAGCTGCTCTACGTCGACGGCGACATCTCCACAGCCGCGCGGGTGGGGCACCTGGAGCAGTTCGACCTGCCCGGTGGGGATCGCGCGGTGCGTGAGCCCTGGCGCGTCGCGATGGCGCTCTTGCGCCTTGCGAGGATCGACGATCCGTGGGGGCTCTCGCTCAGCGTGAACGTGCCGCGGGCCGCCCGCGAGCTCGTCGGGTCCCAGCTCGCTTCGGGGGTCGGTGTGGTTCGTACCTCGAGCGCCGGTCGGCTCTTCGACGGCGTGGCGGCACTGCTCGGGGTCAGGCATGAGGTCGCGTACGAGGCCCAGGCGGCGATCGAGCTGGAGCATCTAGCCAGATCGGCGTCGCAGGCGGTACGCTTGACCATTCCGGTCGAGGCCGGGGTCCTCGGCTTGGGCCCAATGATCGAAGCACTGGTAGCCGCGCTCCGCGACGGCGCCCGGACCGACGCGCTGGCCCTCGGCTTCCACGAGGCACTCGCGGACGCCACGGCGCTGCTCGTGATCCGCCGCGCCTCGACTCTCGGAACAGACCTGGTCGGACTGACTGGAGGCGTCATGCAGAACAAGTTGTTCGTCTCCCGACTGGCCGAAGTCCTGCGACAAGCGGGCCTGCGTGTCCTCACGCACCGGGTTGTTCCACCCAACGACGGAGGCCTCAGCCTCGGCCAAGCTGTCGTCGGCCGCGCCCGCCTGGCAAACAAGCGGCTCAGCCACGACGGAATCGACGACCACCCCACCAACCAACCGTTCGCGAACCGACAACTCTCTGGGCGAGAGGGAGATGACTGACATGTGCCTTGGCATACCCGGCAAGATCACCGAAATCTGGCAGGAGGACGGCGCCACCTACGCGCAGGCAGACTTCGTAGGCGACAATCGCAAGATCTGCCTGAACTACCTACCCGATCTGCAGGTCGGGGAACACACGATCGTGCACGCAGGCTTCGCGCTGACCAAGGTCGATGCAGATGAGGCTGCCAAGACGGTCGCGCTGATGCGCGAGTTCGGAGTGCTGCCCCCAGGCGACGACGTGGTCGCCTCATGACCGCCCAGATCGCGCCGACGGCCGCCGACCTCATGTCCGAGGAGCTCTCAACAGACCTCTCCGCCGCAGCGCTCGCGCTGGCCCGCCGGTTCCACTCCGGTGCAACACTGTGGGTCCTGTCTCCGGAGTGGGAGCCACACGCCCACCACGTGGCCGTCGAGTTCGTACACCCGGTGATCATGGGCAAGCGTGCCTTGCCCGCCTTCGCGCTGACGGGCGCAGACCCGGTCAGCGAGGCGCGACTCGCGACCCGGCCCGGCGACGTCATCCTCGCGGTGGCAGGCGCCGAGGACGCCGGTATCCGCGAAGTCGTCCGACGCGCGCCGGCCTGGGGCGCCGAGACGATCTGGATCGGTTTCGGCCATCGACCCGAGCCCGGCGCGGCCAACCACGTCCTCTGGGTCGACTCGGCAGACCCGATGGTCCCGGCCACCGGACGGTTCGTGCTGATGTACCACCTGCTCTGGGAGCTGACCCATGTGTGCTTCGAGCACCCAGGACTCCTGGTGGCCTCCACCGACTGCACCGACGAGGTCTGTATCACGTGCAGCGACGAGGGCCGACTCGGTGAGGTGGTGCTCGCGCCCACCGAGGCGTTCGCACCGGCGATTGTGCGCACGGCAACAGGCGAAGAGGACGTCGACGTCACCGTGATCGGCCACGTGTCTCCGGGTGACCTCGTGCTGGTCCACGCAGGAGCGGCGCTCGTCCTGCTCGAGGAGGTGGCCCGGTGACCGACTTCCTGTACCCGTTCATCGACGCCCAGGAGGACGATGTCGACGAGCTGCTGGTCGACCTGTCCGCCTCCGCTCGAGGCAAGGCGGCCGAGTCTGCCGCCCTGCAGAAATCGTCCCTGCGTGAGCTCGAGCCCTCGATCGTGGCCTGTGCCATCGCTATGGCCGAGAGGTTCACGGCTGGAGGGCGGCTCTACACCTTCGGCAACGGCGGATCCTCCACGGACGCGGCAACCCTGGCGTCCTTGTTCTCACATCCCGCCGTCGGGCGACCGCTCCCCGCCTGGTCTCTGGCTGCCGATCAGGCAGTGGTCACCGCACTTGGCAACGACGTCGGCTTCGACCTGATCTTCTCCCGGCAGGTGATCGCCCACTCCAAGCCGATGGACATCGCGGTCGCGATGTCCACGTCGGGCAACTCCGACGACCTCGTGACCGCCCTCCTTGAGGCGAAGAGACGCGGGCTTCTCACCATTGGCTTCGCCGGGTATGACGGCGGCCGGATGGCAGAACTCGTCGAAGCGGCCCAGTTGGACCACTGTTTCACCATCCGGTCGCAGTCGATCCACCGGATCCAGGAGAGCCAGGCGCGGGTCGGGCACCGCCTCTGGGCACTCACCCAGGAGCAGATGGTGAAGACGCGAGCGATCCGCCCAACCACCTCAGGAGGTTCTCGATGAAGATTGACGAGACGGCTCCGCGCGCCGAGCGGGAGAGCCAGATGCTGCTCAAGATCGAGGACTTCCGCCAACGGCGCCCGCGCCTGATCGACGAGGTCGTCACGATGGCCCATGGAGCCGGCGGCAAGTCGTCGGCGGCACTCACGGACCACGTGTTTGTCGAGGCCTTCCGCAATCGCGAGCTTGAACAGCTCGGAGACGGCGCGGTCCTGACCCTGCCCAGCGGTGAGCGGCTCGCCTTCTCGACCGACTCCTTTGTCGTGCAACCGATCGAGTTCCCCGGGGGGTCGATCGCCGAGCTTGCCGTGCACGGCACCGTCAACGACCTTGCCGTGAGCGGGGCGCGCCCTCAATGGCTCTCCGCCGCGTTCGTGATCGAGGAGGGCTTCTCCATCGACAAGCTCAAGGAGATCGCGAACCGGATGCGTGACGCCGCGAAGGCAGCGGGGGTCACCATCGTCACGGGCGACACGAAGGTCGTTGCTCGCGGCGCCGCCGACGGGTTGTACATCAACACCGCCGGTGTCGGACTGATCCCCGAGGGGCGTGTGCTCGGTGCGGGACTCGTGCAGCCGGGCGACAAGATCATCGTCTCGGGGCAGATCGCAGCCCACGGCATGGCGGTCATGCTCGCGCGTGGCGACCTTGCTCTGGAGGCCGACATCAAGTCGGACACTGCGCCGCTGCATGTGCTGTGCGAGGCGGTGCAGGCGGCCGCACCGGACACCCGGTGGATGCGTGACGCGACCCGCGGCGGCCTCGGCACGGTCTGCAACGAGCTCGCCCAGACATCGGGCCTCGGCGTCATTCTCGACGAGCGCCTCCTGCCCGTGGACGCGACGGTCCTCGGCGCCTGCGACATGCTCGGCATCGACCCGATCTACGTCGCGAACGAGGGTCGGTTCGTCGCCGTCGTACCGGCCGACCAGACCGAGGCCGCCGTCGCCGCCCTGCGCAGTCACGACGAAGGCGCGGAGGCGACTGTGATTGGTGAGCTCGTTGCCGAGCCCGCGGGAATCGTCGCGCTACGCACCCCGTTCGGGGGCACCCGCATCGTCGACATGCTCGTCGGAGATCCGCTTCCGCGGATCTGCTGACCGGGTACAGAGAAGAGGAGACAGACATGTGCCTGGGAATCCCCGGACAGGTGGTCGAGATCGTTGACGCCGAGCAGCACATCGCCGTGGTCGACGTGAGCGGAGTGCGTCGTGCGATCAGCGTGCGGCTGCTGTCCGAACAGGGAGTGTCGGTCGGCGACTGGGTCCTGGTCCACGTCGGCTTCGCGATGGCCCAGATCGACGCGTCGGAGGCCCAGATGACCCTCGACCAAGTCAAGAAGATGGGCCGCGACTACACCGACGAGATGGACGCCTTTCGCGCGTCTGAGATCGCCTAGGAGAGGAACCAACACGATGAAGTTCGTAGACGAATTCAGGGACCCCGCGGCAGCGCGTGCACTGGTCCGGGCGATCACCGACCTCGCCGGCGACAACGAGTACAAGTTCATGGAGGTCTGCGGCGGCCACACGCACACGATCTACCGGCATGGACTAGAACACATCCTGCCCCCAAACATCGAGCTGGTCCACGGTCCCGGCTGTCCGGTCTGTGTGATCCCGATGGGCCGAGTCGACGACGCGATGTGGCTCGCCGAGCAGCCCGACGTCATCTTCACGACCTTCGGTGACATGATGCGGGTGCCGGGATCGCGCGGCTCTCTGCTCGATGCGAAGGCACGCGGCGCCGACGTGCGCTTCGTCTACTCCCCCCTGGACGCGCTCAAGGTGGCGGTCGAGAATCCCGACAAGCACGTGGTCTTCTTCGCTGTCGGGTTCGAGACCACGGCGCCGTCGACGGCGGTGACGCTCGTCCGTGCGAAGGCACTCGGAGTCACCAACTTCTCCGTATTCTGCAACCACGTCACCATCGTGCCGCCGATCAAGGCGATCCTGGAGTCGCCGGACCTGCGGCTGTCGGGCTTCCTCGGGCCTGGCCACGTCTCGACGGTGGTCGGGACAGCGCCGTATCGGTTCGTGCCGGAGGTCTACGGGCTGCCGATCGTGGTGGCCGGGTTCGAGCCGCTCGACATCCTGGCCTCGGTGCACATGCTGCTGCGGCAGATCCGAGACGGGCGTGCCGAGGTCGAGAACCAGTATTCCCGGGTCGTGCGCGACGAGGGCAACGTGGCTGCGTTGAAGCTGCTGGGCGAGACTATGGAGCTTCGCCCGCACTTCGAGTGGCGCGGGCTGGGCTTCATCTCGCAGAGCGCCCTCAAGGTCGCCACCGCGTTCGCAGACTTCGACGCGGAGGAGCGTTTCTCAATGCCGGGGATTCGGGTCGCCGACCCGAAGGCGTGCCAGTGCGGGGAGGTGCTCAAGGGCGTGCTCAAGCCCTGGGAGTGCAAGGTGTTCGGCACCGCTTGCACACCCGAGACACCGATCGGTACTTGCATGGTGTCGCCCGAAGGAGCCTGCGCCGCGTATTACAACTTCGGGCGCCTGCATCGGGAGACCGCGATCCTGGTTGGTCAGGGCCAGGGCGCGGACGCCTGACCGGTGGCCACCTGGACCGCGGGCGAGCGGTTGTTCGCCCAGTTCGCACATGCGCCCAATGCACTCGGATACTGCGGGTCGCAGGCTGCGGATGGGCTGCTGCGTGGTGCGCGCGGCGAGGATCCACCCTTGGACGCACGTGCCGTGGCGCGCGGATTCTCCGGGGCCTGGCCCTATCAGGTCATCGTGGCCCGGCTGGGCGGCATCGCTGACCCGATGAGCGTGGACGTCGTGCGGGGATATTGGACTGGCAATGGGCTCACCCGGACCATCGACCGGTCCGCGTTCGGCGCGGCACTGCTCGAGGAGATCCGTCCCCAGGCTGGGAGCTACTGGGCACACCTGAACGACGACCTTCTGGCGGAGGCGGCGCCGACGCACGCGTTCCATGTGCTGGCGGTATACCCGTGGAGCCGGCTGCTCGGCACGGCTCATCCGGAGCCGCTCGGAGTTTTGGAGTCGTGTCGCATCGGCTGGGGGACCGTTGTGAGCATCGATCGGAACCACGCAGATAACACGGTGCTGGTCGAGCACTCGTCGCTGCGGTACGACGGCGCGCTCGACCTCGCACCGATCGCGACCAGCAGCGTCGTCGACGACGCCTTCGCGGGCGTTCTGAGCCCCGGCGATCTCGTCGCGCTGCACTGGGGCCGTATCTGCGGCCGCCTCACGCCTGAGGAGGCCGCCGAGCTCGAGTACTGGACACGGTGGCAGCTCGAGGCGTCCAACCCCCGGATCCGGGCCTCAGCTGGCGCCTGAGACCGCACGTAGAGATCCTCGCCCGATCCTCGTGCGCGTGGGGGCCACGTCCTGGCTGGACGTGGCCCCCACACCCATCGCTGGCGCAGGTGCTGCGCGCTCGGCGCTCCTGCGCATCAGGTGGTGGAGCAGGATCAACTCGGTGATGGCCCGCGGTTCGAGCTCGTGTCGGACATTGGTCTGGCCGAGGTCGGCCGAGATGTCGCCCGGTTCATCCAGAGCAGACCAGATGGCTCTCTCGATCTGGTTCGTCTCCTCAGGTGACCACCTTGGGCGTGGACATCGAGCAGGTGGTCGGGTTTCCCCTTTCGCATGATTACAGATGCGCCGCCGAGCGGTGTAGTCCTGCGGCCGGTGCACACCTTGGAGCCGGATGACAGAAATGGGGGGACGCGGGACAAGTGTCGGCGGACAGCGGATCGGCGGTGTGCCTACCCGGAGCGCCCGAAGCGAACCTGACCGCAATGTCGGCGTACCCGCGCGCCGGGGCGATGTCAACGGCGGCTGAAAACTGACCCCTTTCCGTCGGGCGAGTTGGCGGATTCGAGCTGGCGTCGCAACACCAAGGTCATGACGAGGCTAGCGATGCGGCGAGGACCTGTGCCGGAGTGATCCAGTCGAGCGTCTTGCGGGGCCATGTGTTCAGGCGCTCCTCGACCCTGCGGAGGTCCTCGACTGTGTAGGTGCGCAGATCGCTGCCCTTGGGGAAGTACTGGCGCAGCAGGCCGTTGCTGTTCTCGTTGGTCGGTCGCTGCCAGGGCTTGCCGGCGTGGGCAAAGAACACGCCCTCGGCGAACAGGTCTGCGACTTGGTCATGGCCGGCCATCTCCGAGCCCTGGTCCCAGGTGAGGGTGAGTCGTACCGACTCGGGCAGCTCCGCGAGGGTTTCGTGTAGTCCGGTGATGAGGTCCTCGGCGGTGCGCCGACCTGGCAGGTGGATGAGCTTGATGTAGCGGCTTCGCCGGCAGACCAGGGTGCCGATCGCGGATAGGCCGCCGCGTCCGGTGATGAGGTCGCCTTCCCAGTCACCGACCCGGCTGCGCTCTTCCGCTTCGGCGGGGCGGTGATCGATCAACAGTGCTGGCGCGATGAAGCGGGGCGTGCGCTCGTGCGCGCGTCGACGCCGCTTCCGCAGCGGCCGTCCGGTACGCAGCTTCCTGGTGAGTTGCCTGCTCAAGCCGCCTTTCGCGCCGTTGTAGAGCGCCTGGTAGATCGTCTCGTGGCACACATGCCACCGCGGCCGACTGGGGTACTCAGTCCGGAGCCAAGCTGCGATCTGCTCGGGGCTCCACTCCAGCTTCAGTTTGCGCTGGACAGCTTCGCGGAGCTCGGGATCGGCGGCCAGGCGCCCGCCGCGTGGACGTTCGACGCGCTCCCGGGCGCGGCTGTGGGCCAGATCGCCGTCGTAGCCGCCAAGGTCATGTCTGGAGGTGTTCCGACGCAGTTCGCGGCTAATCGTCGAGGGCGCACGACCGAGCTCGCGAGCAACCTCGCGTATCGAGAGACCATGTCGCCTCAGGGTGGCAATCCGCTGTCGTTCCAGCAGTGACAAGTAGCGGCCAGAGCGCTCGTGCTCGACTCGTCGCAGAGGTGGCAGGCCGCCGCGCTCGGCCCGCCACCGATACCCGGTCTTGCGGCCCACGCCGACCAGCTTGCAGGCCTCCACGGTGCCCACGCCGGCCAGGATCAGCTGCCAGTACTCGTCCTCGAGTCCCAGTCGCCGTTACGTCCTCGTCTTCCCATCGTCATGCCCCTTCATCTAGCAGGGGTGTTGCGACGTGGTCTGGAACCCGCCGTTCGATAGAGGGTCAGTTTTCAGGCGTCGCCGACAGACGATGTACTGGTCGGCGTCCGCGCGGCGCAGTCGAGCTCCCGGAGGACCCGAGCTCGATGCAGCCGCAATGACTGGTCTCGCGCGTGCCTTCCACGAGGTGCGCGAGGCTCGACCCGGCTCGAGGAACACGGACGCCTCGAAGCAGGGCCAACTCGCTCGGCAGTGGCGCAGTCCTTCGACGATGAGAAGCCCACGATCAACCTGGTCCGACACCTCCTGGACGAAACCGACCCTAATTCTGGCGATGACCGTGACCCAACGTGTTGGCGGCCAGCCCCACCTCCCCTCAGTCGAACTCAAGGTGCAGGCACTGCGACAGCTGGGGATGTCCGAGGACCTGATGCCCGTCGACGGTTGCCTCGAGCGGTTCGCGGCAGCGACGGGCAGTCAGGGTCGACGGGTCGCCCTGGAAGAAGCGGTGCCGGCGCCGCCGGCGGGCTCGGTTTCGCGCTGATGATGCTCGGCGCCAGGAGGCAGTCCGGCATCGAGCTGGTCGCTGACACAGTGCGGCTCGGCGAGCGGCGCGGACCGCTGACCTCGTGATCACCGGCTCAGCAGCCGGGCCGGAAAGGTCCCCGCCGGGGTTCTCGTCGACTTGGCGGGGAGGAGCGGGCGCTGGGGTTCGGCTGCCTCGCTGGCTCAGCTGGCCGCCCGCGTGGCGAGAACCTCGTCGCGCTAGTGGAACGTGTTCTGGATTGGTTGCATGCCGACCACCATCCTCCTCGCCGTGGCGCCGTTCACCTGCAGCGACCAAGACATCGCCTTCACCGAGGTCGAGATCGGGCGACCCGCGTCCCGACGAGGTGCTGGTCCGTATCCTGATGACCGGGCTATACCACACCGAACTCACCGCGCCGACGATGCTGCCCGCGGAGATGCTCCCGACCGTGATGCGGCACCAGGGACCGGTGTGGTCAAGGCCGTCGGTGCCGAGGTGCAGGGCATCGAGGTCGCCGACCACGTCGTGATGAGCTTCCGGTCCAGCGGGACCCGCGGGCCGTGCACGGCCGGCGACGACGGCTACAGCGAGAACCACATCGTCCACAACAACATGGGCATGCGGATGTACGGCTCGGCACCATGCGGCGAGGCGAGAAGACGGTGTTCGGTTTCGTCCTTCGGCCAGTCCAGCTTTGCCCGGCACGCCGTGGCGTACGACGACAATTTCGCGGTGGTGCTGAGGCGACCTCGACCTCACGCTGCGGGCACCGCTCGGCTGCGAGTTCCACACCGGCGCCGAGACCGTGCACGCCGTGCTCCGCCCGGCCGCCGACGAGAGCCTGGAAGTGGTCAGTGACGGCGCGGTGGGCCTGGCGGCGATCGCCGCCGCGTGCGGTGCGGGTGACAAGACAGGTCATCGCCGTCAACGCAGTGGCCTCGCGATGCGCGCTGGCGGAGGGTGCGGCGCTCGCGCGCTCGCCTTACCTCGGACGCTGCGGCAGCGGCGTCAATCGCACCAGCTCAAGGAGCCTGACCGGCGGCGGGGCGTCGTATGCCATCGACGCGACGGCGGTCGGGCTTGTGGTCCAGCAGGCGCAGCACTCGGTGCGCGCCCGCGGCACGCTAGTCGCGCTGGGCCTGGCGGCGCCTCAGCATCCGATCGAGGCGATCTACCTGCTGCAGTCCGGGGAAGATCGTGCGCTCCTCGATGGAGGGCGACGCCGACCCGCTGATCGCGACGTACCCGTTCGAGCGGATCGCCGACGCGATCGACGACTCGACTCTCGGGAGGATGGTCAAGGCCTCGTCACCTAGTGACACGGCAACATGGGAAAGCCCTGGATGTGCGACCATTGGGGCTGTCGACACCGACCCGAACCTTGTCTGGAGTGAGCATGGGCGACCATTGCGGATGCGGCGGCCACGGCCACAGCCAGGAGGCGCCCGCGACGAGCACGGCGAAAGGGACGAGCACGGCGACGGGGACGAGCACGGCGACCGCAACGGTTGCCGCCCCGGTGATCGTGGGCCGTCGTGAGGACCAGATCAACCTGAGCCCGGTGGCGGCGAGCAAGGTCAAGAGCCTCCTCGAGCAGGAGGGTCGCGACGACCTCTCGCTGCGAATCTCAGTCCAGCCCGGCGGCTGCAGCGGATTGCGCTACCAGCTCTTCTTCGACGAGCGCACGCTCGACGGCGACGTGGTCACCGACTTCGACGGGGTGTCGGTGGTCGTCGACCGGATGAGCGTCCCCTACCTCAACGGCGCGATGATCGACTTCGTCGACTCGATCGAGAAGCAGGGCTTCACGATCGACAACCCCAACGCCACGGGTTCGTGCGCGTGCGGAGATTCGTTCCACTAGCTAGTCCGAAAATGGAAGGTGACTGGGCAGGCCGAAGGCTCCCGGCGGAGCCGGGAAAGGGTCGTTGAGGACCGGGCTCAGGCGGAGGGCTTCGAGCTGGCGGACGTGGTTGTCGTAGTAGTCGGCGCCGAGGTCGATGAAAGCGGGCCTCGGGTCGGAAAGCAGGTGCCAGACGACGACCATGATGGACCGGCCGACACCCACCTCAACACGAGCACCAAGCGCGCGGGTTCGAGGGTGACTTTGTAGCCGACCGCGACGATGGCCTTCTTCTCCCGCGTCGTCTGGCGATTCGTCGGTAACGCTCGCCCAGGAACGTGTTGGTTCCTCCGGCTGCGACCGCGGCTTCGCTGAGCACGGCGGTCAGGCGCCGGTTGCCGTGACCGGTGGCCCCGTTGCACTTCTTGCGGCCGGCGGACTCCTTGACCCCTGGGGCGAACCTGGCCCACGAGCACAGGTGTGCCGCGGTGGGGAACCGGGGTCATGTCCACCCCGACCTCGGCGATGATCACCCGTGCGGCTGTGACCCCGATCCCGGGTATCTCATCGAGGAGGTCCACCGCTTGGGCGAAAGGGCGATCTGGTCCTCGATCCAGCGGTCGAGGTCGGCCAGGTCGGCGCTGACCTGGTCGATACGGGCGAGCATCTTGGTGAGCAGGAAGGCGTGGTGGTCGCTGAACCGGCCGGTGAAGGCCTCTTCGAGGTCGGTGATCTTTCCGCGCATCCGCCCCCGGGCGAACTGCGCGAACCTCTTGGGGTCACGCTCCCCGACGATCAACGCCGCCAGCAGGTCGCGACCAGAGACCCCGAAGATGTCGAAGGCGACGACGCTGCGCTTGATCTGGGCGTCCTCGAGCAGCTTCTCCACTCGCTGCTTCTCCGCGGTCCGCACCGCGACCAGGTCGGATCGGTAGCGGGTCAGGTCCCGCAGCAGTCGGATCGGTGGCGGCGGGACGAAGCTGGGCCGCAGCATCTGTCGTTCGGCGACCTTGCACAACCAGACCGCGTCCAGCCGGTCGGTCCTGGGCCGTCCGGGCAGGTGCTTGACATCCTTGGCGCTGACCAGTCAGGTCTCGAACCCCGCGGCCTCGAGCAGATAGAACGGCGGCTTCCAGTAGTCGCCGGTCGCCTCCATCACCAACCGGGTCACCCCCAGCTCCCGGAGACGATCGATCATCCGCAGCAACGCTCGGGTCATCGTCTTGTAGGTCGTGACCTCCTGTACCCGCCTGCTTTTCCCCGGTCCACCGGGGACCCGCGTGCAACAGACCAGCTCGGCCTTTCCGATGTCCAAAGCGGCGGTCCGCTCGATGATCTCCTCGCGTTCCTCGGTCTCTTCCAACCCTTGCGCTCACCTCCTGAGATCCGTCTCGAACAAGCCCGATCGCCCGCGGGAGCCGCTAGGGAAAGGCGGAATCTAGTCCTCGTGCTCAAGGCGACACGGAAGGGCCCCACAGCGCGACTCCCAGCGCCCGACTAAGCTGTCGACGACGTCGGCGGGCGACCGGACCACCAGCTGTCGGCAACGCTCGAATCTGGGGCCCGGAACGGGCCTCATCGACAGAGGAGATGGATGACTAAGCCGAAGCGGCAAGTCGTGGTCATCTCGGCCAGCTGGCTCGTTCGGCAGGGCTCCGCGCGTCGGAGATCTCGTCACCCGGATGCGCACAACCTCAACATCACGGAGCAGCAACCGCAGCTCCTCGCGGTTGGGGGACCCACCCCATCAAGTGCGCCCCGACCCTGATGGGGTGTGTTGCCGGGCTGTCGGCGATGAGGTCGGTCCGGCCTTCAGGTGAGGTTCAGGACGAACATGCCGTCCATTTGTTCCCACCGGATGCGGTCCACGCCGGCATCAAAAAGTGCCGCGACCTCGTCCCCGATCTTCGCGAACTCGACTGGCAGGACGAAGGAATGATCGAGGGCGCGTTGGCACCAGTTCAGCCGGGATCGCGACAAATCGGCTCACCCGGGTGGGCGGCGCCGAGTGTGATCTGTGGTCATCCGACGCCGGGGACGCGCAGGAGCCCCGGGTCGTACGACGCCCGCAACTTCGCGGAGGTCGCCGCTGCCCTGACGACCATCAGGGCGTCCTCGAGTTTTCCCGAGGTGATCTCGACCGCGCCGCTGGAGGGTCCGTCGCGGTGCGCCATCAGCCAGTCGTGGAGGAGCCAGTCGATCGCTGCGCCAGCGATGAGCGGGTCGGCCGCAGGAAGCCCGGCTGCCTCGGTAGCAGCGATCAGCGCTGCTCGATGCTCGTCGAGCGCTGCGTCCTTTTGCACTCCCGACGAATCGTGGACCAGTAGGGAGAGCGACGCCGGGAAAAGACGACCGTTCTCAGTGCGGATCACCCAACGGGCGCCGCGCATCGGATTACCTGGTGCGATCTCGACCAGCTCACCGAACCCGGCGACGACACCGACCCCGGGGTCGGCAAGAGACTCAGCCAAGGGCTCGGGTGCGGTGAGGCCGAGAGCGCCCCGGGCCAGGTATCCCATCAGGCTCGCGGTGCCGATGATCTGCCCGGCGCGCAGCTCGGTCGCGAGACCGGTGGTGGTCAGGGCCTCGGCGTACTCGTGGGCGGCGCGGTCGACGGTGCGGTAGAAGTCGGTCAGCACAGACCGGTGTTCCGCCGACGGTCGATCGGCTCCGCCGAGGACGTTGCCGAGGGATCCGGCTGCCGCGATCAGCACGTCGTCGAGGGCTTCCAGGTGCGTCGGAAGGAGCCGTTCGGGCTCGCTGTCAGCCTCGACTGCCACCGCTGAGAGTGACGCGGGGCGTCCCCGGGAGTCGAGCCAGACGAAGCCCAACCGGTCGTCGGTCTGGTGGATTGAAGCTCTCGTCATCGGGCTACCGTAACCACATAATCGTCAGCCCAGATCCTGCGCCGCCGCTGCGACTGCTCATGGACGACGACCACGAGATGGTGCTCCAAGGCGTCCGGGCGATGTCGTCGCACCACCTGCAGGAGGTCGAGATCACCGGCATGGAGACAACGCTCGACGCGGCGTTCGCGGTCGCACGTCGCGAAGCGCCGGAGGTCGTGCTTTCCTACGTAGGGAAGGGCACGGACTGGGGTCTCTACTGCTGCCGAAGACTCAAGCAGGCCGATCCTTCTGAGCACGTAGCCTTCCTCACTGTCAGGTGTCCCCGTTGCAGGCTCCTGTACGAGCGTCTCGTTGAGCCGGGTGATGCCGCTCACCATTCGTCGAGGCGGCTCGGCCAACAGGAGCTCGCGGTAGTCGGGCCGGTTGGACTCCGGGCGCGGATGTGCTCGTCGGTTCAGTCGCATCGACAGTGGAGCGATGCTATGTCGGTGGCAAGGGCGCCGTGCTCGTCGGCGGCCGCGGCATCGGTACGGTGCAGGTCGAGCAGGCTGGGCATGGAGTGCCTCCGGCAGGCAGGCAAGCGGTCGCAGGTACAAGCCTGTGGCGCGCCGCTGGGTCGGAACTCACCCGCGTAGGCGGTTCCCGGGGTGAATCGCGGATCGGCGAAGACTGCTGCGCCCGCGGTGCCGACGTGATTGAGGGCCCCAACGTGGCGGATTTATCCGACTTCATCGCCGCACGGGTCGAGCGCGACGAGTTACCCATTCCTGCCGACCGCCAGGCGACACCACAACTTGACATATTCACGCGGTGAGACCACGACCGGGTTCCGAGATGTGATGCTCCGGGACCGGCTGCTGGCGCGGTTCTGGGCGACCGGAAGCCATCACAGTCCAACATCGAGCCGCTTCGCGAGCACGTCCCAGGCCTCGGCGTCACGGGTGCGTGGCGGGCGCACGGCGGGCGCCAGCATCCCGGTCAGGTCGGAGGCGACGTACGTCGGCTGCTCCTCCTCCCGGGCCAACGCCAGGTCCTGCAGAGTCGAGGCCCCGGAGAGAAGCAACAGCGAGTTGAGTCCCGCGGCGTTTGCGCCGGCGATGTCGGTGTCGAGCCGGTCGCCGCAGACCAGGGTCCGGGCATGGTCGGTGCCCAACTTGGTCCGGCCGAGCTCGAACAGCGCCGCACCGGGCTTGCCGGTCACGCGCGGGGTCCGGGTGGTCGTGGTCCGTACGGCGGCAACCAGCGCTCCGTTGCCGGGGGCTGGACCATGGGCGGTCGGGAGGAAGAGGTCGAGGTTGGTCGCCACCCAGGTCACCCCGCGCTGGACGAGGTAGCCGACCTCGGCGAGTTCGCGCCAGGTCACATCCACCCCCAGCCCCTGAACGATCGCCTCGACCGGGGTGTCAGCCAGCTCCGCGACGCGAACAGGGACCAGTCCCACCTCGGTCAAGGCCTGCGCGACTCCCGGTCCGCCGACCGCAAGCACCGGGGCCCCGGGTTCGAGCCGTTGGGCGAGGTGCGCCGCCGCCGACTGTGAGCTGGTTACCACCGACCAGCCACGCCCTTCGACCCGGTTGGCTAGGTAATCGTCGAGGCCCAGCTCGCGCAGGTGCTCGACAATCTCCTCCGGCGGACGCGAGGCGTTGTTGGTCGCGAAGACGACGCCGATCCCGTTGGTCACGACGTGGTTGAGGGTCTCGACCGCCCCGGGTACGGCCATGGGGCCGCGGTAGACGACGCCGTCCAGATCGCAGATCACCCCGTCGTACTCGTCAATGAGGCTGCCGGTCAGGAGATCGCTGGCCGGGTCACCGGACGTTGCGCTCATGGTCTCGTTCCTCGTTGGGGGGCAGGGCAAGTCGATCGACGCTAGTGGCCCCGGGCAGTCCGGCGGCTCACCCGCGCGTATGACCTCGGGGGTGACCCGGGACGCCTCACCGCAAGCCCACCCCGCCGCTCACCCTGCAGGTGGATGACCGCCGTCGTTGCCACTGTTCTGCTGTCACTGGTGTGGTCGGGACACGCCGATGATGCAAGCCGATGACCCGCGAGGAGAGACATGCTGACGGAGCGTTCGACACTGGCGCAGTTCCTCATCGAAGAGCGGCGCCGCCACCCTGGATCGAGCGGGGAGCTCAACGCCCTGATCCTCGATGTGGCGCTGGCGTGCAAGGCGATCTCACGGCGCATCGCATCGGGGGGCCTGACCGACCTGATCGGCAAGCAGGGTGCCGTCAACGTGCAGGGCGAGCAGCAGCAGAAGCTCGACGTGGTGTCCAACGACATCTTCACCCGCACCACCGAGTGGGGCGGTGAGCTCGCCGGCATGGCCTCGGAGGAGATGGACGACGTCTACGCCATTCCGCCGGAGTTTCCGCGCGGCAAGTACCTCCTCACCTTCGACCCGCTCGACGGCTCCTCCAACATCGACGTGAACGTCTCGGTGGGCAGCATCTTCTCGATCATGCGCGCTGCGGCGCCGGGCCAGGATGCAGTCGCCGAGGACTTCTTGCAACCGGGCACCGAGCAGGTGGCCGCCGGCTACGCGATCTACGGGCCGTCGACGCTCCTGGTTCTGACGGTCGGCAGGGGTGTCCACGCCTTCACCTTGGACCCGTCCCTCGGTGAGTTCTTCCTGACCAGCCACGACATCAAGATCCCGGAGGCCGCCGCGGAGTTCGCCGTGAACTCTTCGAGGCGTCGGTTCTGGGAGCCGGCCATCACTCGCTACATCGACGAGTGCCTGCAGGGCGTGGGCGGGCCTCGTGAGAAGGACTTCAACATGCGGTGGGTCGCCTCGCTCGTGGCCGAGGCACACCGGATCCTCACTCGCGGTGGGGTGTTCATGTATCCGTGGGATTCCCAGGACCCGGAGGTGGATGGCAAGCTGCGGCTGCTCTACGAGGTCAACCCGATCGGGCTTCTGATCGAGCAGGCTGGCGGGCTGGCCACGACCGGTCGGGAACGGGTGCTCGACGTCAAGCCCACCGACCTGCATCAACGAGTCCCGTTCATCTTTGGCTCTGGCGAGGAGGTCGGGCGGATCATCCGCTACCACGCCGAGCAGGACGACGACCCCGGCGACTCCGCGGAGCGTGTGAACCCTTTGTACGGCCTGCGCGGACTTTTCCACGTCGGCTGACCTGAGGTTCCTCCAGGCCCCATGCATTCGCCCCCACGTCACCCGATCCCAGGGAGGATCAAATGTCAACCAAGCACCCCGTCGTCGCCATCACCGGATCCTCCGGCGCCGGCACCACCTCGGTGATGCGAACCTTCGAGCAGATCTTCCGTCGGGAGAAGGTCGATGCCGCCTTCGTCGAGGGTGACAGCTTCCACCGCTACGACCGGATGGCCATGAAGGACGAGATGGCCAGGGCTCTTGCCGATGCCGACCACACGTTTAGCCATTTCGGGCCAGAGGCCAATTTGTTCGAGGAACTGGGGGACCTGTTCCGCATCTACGGCGAGACCGGCACCGGCCGGATCCGGAAGTACCTCCACAGCGAGGAGGAGGCGGCGCCGTACGCCCAGGAGCCTGGGACGTTCACGCCCTGGGAGGACATACCCGAGGGCACTGACCTGCTCTTCTACGAGGGGCTGCACGGTGCCGTTGTGACCGAGAAGGTCGATGTCGCGCAGTACGCCGACCTGTTGATCGGCGTTGTGCCGGTAATGAACCTGGAGTGGATCCAGAAGCTGCACCGTGACAAGGCGAAGCGTGGCTACTCTACCGAGGCGGTGACCGAGACCATGCTGCGCCGGATGCACGACTATGTGCATTACATGTGCCCGCAGTTCTCCCGCACCCATGTGAACTTCCAGCGGGTGCCGGTGGTCGACACGTCGAACCCTTTTATCGCTCGGACGATCCCGTCCCAGGACGAGTCCATGCTGGTCATCCGCTTCGCCAACCCGCGCGGGATCGACTTCCCGTACCTGCTCTCGATGCTGCACGATTCGTTCATGTCGCGCCCGAACACGATCGTGTGCCCCGGCGGGAAGATGGACCTGGCGATGCAACTGATCTTCACGCCCATGCTGTGGCGGCTTATGGAGCGCCGCAACAAGGCACGCTGAGTTCGACACCTTCGAGCACCCCGACATTCCAGAAGGACACGTCCGTGACAGTTCGCGTCGGCGTCAACGGCTTCGGCCGCATCGGCCGCACCTTCTTCCGCGCCGTACGCGCGTCTGGTGCGGACATCGAGATCGTCGCGGTCAACGACCTGACCGACAACACGGTGCTCGCCCACCTGCTGAAGTACGACTCCATCCTCGGGCGCCTCGACGGCGACGTCAGTTCCACCGACACTGACATCACGGTCGGTGACTCGAGTTTCGTGGCGTTCGCCGAGCGCGACCCCGCTGCCCTGAAGTGGGCCGACGCCGGGGTCGACGTCGTGGTCGAGTCGACCGGGTTCTTCACCGATGCCGCCAAGGCGCGCGCACACGTCGACGCCGGTGGCGCGAAGAAGGTGATCATCTCCGCGCCGGCCAGTAACGAGGACATCACCGTGGTCATGGGTGTCAACCACACCAACTACGACCCCGAGGCGCACACCGTGATCTCCAACGCCTCGTGCACCACCAACTGCTTGGGCCCGATGGCCAAGGCCCTCAATGATGACCTCGGCATCGTGCGCGGTCTGATGACCACCATCCACGCCTACACCGCGGACCAGAACCTCCAGGACAACATCCACAAGGACCTCCGGCGGGCGCGGGCGGCGGCACTCAACGTCGTACCGACGTCCACCGGCGCGGCCAAGGCGATCGGGCTGGTCCTGCCGGAGCTCAAGGGCAAGCTCGACGGATACGCCCTACGGGTCCCCGTGCCGACGGGTTCGGCCACCGACCTCACCTTCGAGGCGGCGCGGGAGACGAGCGTCGAGGAGGTCAACGAGATCGTGAAGACCGCGGCCGAGGGCGCCTTGCAGGGCTACCTGCGGTACTCCACCGACCCGATCGTCTCCTCCGACATCGTCACAGACCCGGCATCGTGCATCTTCGACGCGCCGCTGACCAAGGTGATCGGCAACCAGGTCAAGGTCTTGGGCTGGTATGACAACGAGTGGGGATACTCCAACCGCCTAGCCGACCTCGTTGCTTACGTCGGCCGGACGTTGTGACCACGAGCCTGGTCGACGACCTCCAGCGCGAGTTCGGCGGCCTGCGCGGTCGGACCGTGCTGGTCCGATCGGATCTGAACGTCCCGCTTGACGGCCCAGCAGCCGACAGGGTGATCACCGACGAGGGCCGCATCAGGGCCAGCGTGCCAACCATCCAGGCGCTCGCCGACGCGGGCGCGCGAGTGCTGGTGCTCGCCCACCTGGGCAGGCCCCAGGGCGCGCCGGACCCAGCGTGCTCGCTGGCGCCGGTGGCCGCCCGACTCGGCGAGTTGCTCGGCGCCGAGGTGGCGTTCGCAACCGACACGGTGGGGGAGAACGCACACAGGACCGCGGCAGCGCTCGGCGAAGGCGAGGTGGCGGTGCTGGAGAATGTTCGATTCAACGCGGGGGAGACGTCCAAGGACGACGCCGTGCGCGGAGCCTTCGCCGACCAACTGGCCGCTCTCGCCGACGCGTTTGTCTCCGACGGGTTTGGCGTGGTCCACCGCAAGGAGGCCAGCGTCTATGACGTGGCGCAGCGGCTGCCGCGCGCGATGGGCAACCTGGTGGCCGCTGAGATCGACGTGCTGGCTCGGTTGACGCGGGACCCAGAGCGGCCCTACGTCGTGGTGCTCGGTGGCTCGAAGGTTTCCGACAAGCTCGGGGTGATCGACAACCTGCTCGGCAAGGCCGACATGCTACTGATCGGCGGTGGCATGGCTTTTACCTTCCTGAAGGCTCAGGGGCACGAGGTCGGTAGAAGCCTGCTCGAAGAGGACCAGCTCGAGACTTGCCGGGCCCACCTGCGCCGGGCCGAGGAGTCAGGTGTTCGGATCGTGCTACCGACTGACATCGTGGTCGACACCGCGTTCCCGTCCGAGGCGCGCGAGCCGCAGCCGGTTGTCGTATCCGCCTCCGAGATCCCGGCCGACGCGCTAGGGCTCGACATCGGACCGGAGTCGGCCGCGGCGTTCGCGGTGGCGCTGGCCGGCGCGCGGACGGTCTTCTGGAACGGCCCGATGGGGGTCTTTGAGGTCGACGCGTTCGCCGACGGCACCCGGGCAGTGGCCTTGGCGCTGACCGAGGTGGACGGTCTCTCGGTCGTGGGTGGCGGTGACTCCGCGGCAGCGGTGCGCCGGCTCGGTTTCGAGGAGTCGACGTTCGGGCATATCTCGACCGGTGGCGGCGCCAGCCTGGAGTATCTCGAGGGCAAGCCTCTCCCCGGCCTCGAGGTACTGCGCTGAACCTCCGACCGTCGGTTCCGCCGGAGATTCACGTACCCGAGGGACCACGGTGCACCGACGCCGGCAGAGCAGGCAGCACGCCCTCGATCTCGTAGGCCGCGATCTGTCCGATCCGGCGCACGTGGCGCTGGTCGCCGGTGAACGGCGTGGAAAGGAAGAGCTCCACGAACCGGGTGAGATCCTCGACCGGGTGCATCCGGCCGCCGACCGCGATCACGTTGGCGTCGTTGTGCTCCCTGGCCAGGATGGCGGTTTCGCCCGACCAGACGAGCGCGGCCCTGATACCGGTGACCTTGTTGGCGGCAATCTGCTCGCCGTTGCCGGAGCCACCGATTACGATCCCGAACGCCTCCTTCCCCTCGGCCCGGTCGGCCATCACCGCCTTCGCGGCCCGCAGGCAGAACACCGGGTAGTCGTCGACCGCGTCGTAGACGAACGGTCCGTGGTCGACGACGTCGTGGCCGTGGGCGGTCAGCCCTTCGCTCAGGCGTGTCTTGAGCTCCAGGCCGGCGTGGTCGGAGCCGAGGTGTAGGCGCATCGGTGGCCTCTGCTCTGTCTCGATGAAGTCCGGTTAGCTGTGCTGGCTCGTCGGTAGTGGCAGCCGGTTGTGGAACCAGGCGACCAGGGCGGGATCGGTGAAGCCGTCGGCGACCAGCGCCGCCCCGGAGAGGTCGTCGTCCCGGGTGTAGGCGTTGCTCGCCGCCACGCAGCGCAGGCCGGCGCCGAGCGCCGCCCTGACGCCGTTGGCCGAGTCCTCGACGGCGACGGTTGCCGTGGGGGAGCATCCGGTCAGCTCCAGCACCCGCAGGTACGCCGCCGGGCTCGGCTTGAGGTCGGTGACTTCGGTGCCGGTGACGACGGTCTGGAACCGTGGGCCGAAGACCCGGGCGAGCAGCGGCTCGACCCAGGCACGCGTGCCGGTCGTGGCCACGTGTACCTGGATGTCGTGTGCGTCGAGCTTGTCGAGCAGCTGTACGACGCCGGGTCGGGCCTGCACGCGGCCGTCCTCGACCACTTGGCGCATGATCTCGGTCTTCCGTCGGTGCAGGCGTGCCGCGAGCTCGCGGGCGTCCTCCGGCGACGCGCCGGTCTCCTCGAACCAGGCCGCCAGCCGCCTGTCGCCGCCGCTGGTGCGGAGCAGCCGGCCGTAGGTCGGCACATCCCAGTGGTCGGGCAGCCCGGCCTCCTCGAACGCCGCGTTGAACGCGACCCGGTGTCCGTCGCGCTCGCTGTCCACCAGGGTGCCGTCGACGTCGAAGATCACCGCCTCCAGGCGGACCACTTCAGCTCCCGTCGCCGAGGTGTTCGCGGATGCGTGCGAGCACGGCCTCCGTGGTGAAGCCGAGGTGGGCCATGACCTCGCCACCGGGACCGCTCGCGCCGAAGTCGTCGATGCCGATGGCCAGGTCCACCAGGCTGGTCCAGCCGGAGGTGCTGCCGGCCTCGATGCTGACCCTGGTCGCGGTGCGGTCGGGTGTGTAGCGGGAGCGGTCCGGCGCGGACACCACGCGGACGCCGTACCCCTCGGCCCGCAGCTCCTCGGCGACACTTGCGGCCAGCGCCACCTCCGAGCCGGTGGCCACGATCTCCACCGACACGGATCCCTCGACGTCGAAGCCCTTGCCGCGCAGTTGCGGCACCGACTGCCGGGAGAGGATGAGCGCGGTCGGCCCGTCGGTGCGCTCGAGCGCTTGCCGCCAGGCCTCTGCGGTCTCGAGGTCGTCGGCCGGCCGCAAGACCGTGAGTCCGGGGATGACCCGGAGCGACTCGATGTGGGCGATGGGCTGGTGCGTGGGGCCGTCCTCGCCCACGGCGATGGAGTCGTGGGTGAAGACGTACACGACCGGCTGGCGCATCAGCGCTGACAACCGCAGCGCGGGCCGCAGGTAGTCGGCGAAGACCAGGAACGTGCTGCCGAAGACCCGGAAGCCGCCGTGCAGGCTCATGCCGTTGAGGATTGCCGCCATCCCGAACTCGCGGATGCCGAAGGCGATCGCCCGGTTCGAGTAGTCGTTCCGGGTCACCAGGTCGTCGTAGACCGTGCCGGTCGATCCGGCAAGGTCTGCCGAGCCGCCCACCAGCTCCGGCAGCACCGAGCCTGCGGCGTCCAGGCAGGCCTGCGAGGACTGCCGGGTGGCGCGCGCGTTCTCACTGGGGACGGCGGCGAGCGCCTCGTCGAGCGCCTCGGGCAGGCCGCGTTCGCGGGTACGACGGAACTCGGCGGCCGCCTTTGGGGCCGACCTCTCCAGGTCGGCGAAGGTGGCCAGCCAGTTTGCGTGCGCCTTGGCGCCGACGTCACCCAGCACCGAGCAGACGGCGCGGATCGGGTCCGGCACGGTGAACGGCGGGTGATCCCATCCGGCCAGTTCCTTGGACTGGGCCAGCACCTCCTCGCCCAGCGGGGAGCCGTGGGCTTTCGAGGTGCCCTCGATGCCCGGGGCGCCTTGGCCGATCACCGTCCGGACCGCGATGAAGCTGGGCCGCGGGTCGGCCTTGGCGCGAGCGATTGCTTGGTCGATCGCGGCCACGTCGGTGCCGTCCAGCACCGCCTCGGTATGCCAGCCGTAGGCGGCGAACCTGGCCAGCTGGTCGTCGCTGCAGGAGCGGTCGACCGCGCCGTCGATGGTGATCGAGTTGTCGTCCCAGAGCACGACCAGCCGGCCCAGGCCGAGGTGACCGGCAAATGACGCCGCCTCGTGGCTGATGCCCTCCATCAGGCATCCGTCGCCGACGATCACATAGGTGTGGTGGTCGGTGAGCCCGGGGTGGCGGGCGTGCGCCATCCGCTCGGCGAGGGCCATGCCCACGGCCATGGCCAGCCCCTGGCCCAGGGGACCGGTGGTGCACTCGACGCCCGGCGTCTCGCCGTACTCCGGGTGGCCGGGCGTCCTGGATCCCAGCTGCCGGAAGTTGCGCAGCTCGTCCTCGGGCAGGTCGTAGCCGAACATGTGCAGCAGCGCGTACAGCAGGGCGGAACCATGGCCGGCCGAGAGCACGAAGCGGTCCCGGTCCGCCCAGTCCGGAGCGGCCGGGTCGTGGCGGAGGTGGCGACTCCACAGTGTCCAGGCCATCGGGGCAGCGCCCATTGGCATCCCGGGGTGCCCGGAGTTCGCGGCCTGGACCATGTCGGCCGCGAGGAAGCGGATCGTGTCGATCGCAAGCTGGTCGATCTCAACCGACGAGACATTGGGTCGTGACAGGATTTCGGTCATCAGGTGGCCTCTCCTTCGCGGGCGCTCGCGGTGGCAACGGTGCGCAGCTGAGTGACGGCCGCCGCCTTGCCGTGGGGGTGGGCGTACATCCAGGACCCCGAAATGAAGACGTCGGCCCCGGCCGCGGCGGCTCCGTGGATCGTCGTGTCGGTGATGCCGCCGTCGACCTCGAGCTCGACGGGAAGGCCGGAGTCGTGGATCATCCGGCGCAGCCGGGCGATCTTCGGCTCAACCGAGGGGATGTAGGCCTGGCCCCCGAATCCCGGGTTGACCGTCATCGCGAGCACCATATCCGCCTCGGTCAGCACGTGCTCGACGACTTCGGCCGGCGTGTGCGGGTTGAGCGCCACGCCGCTGCGCGCGCCGAGCTCGCGGATGCGCGCGAGGGTTCGGTGCAGATGGGTGCAGGCCTCGGCGTGCACGATGACCAGTTCGCAGCCCGCGTCGATGTAGCGTCCGAGGAGCTCGTCGGGGTTGACTACCATGAGGTGCGCCTCGAAGCCGACAGTGCTGTGCGGGCGGGCCGCGGCGATCAGATCGGGGCCGAACGTCAGGTTGGGGACAAAGACGCCGTCCATGACGTCCCACTGGATGCGGTCAACGCCAGCCTCGCACAGCGCCTGCACCTCCTCGCCGATGCGGGCGAAGTCGGCGGGCAGCACGGACGGCACGATGAGTGGCTGTCGGGCCCTGGGGTCGGTCATTAGTCAGGCTCTCTCTGTTGTCGTCGCTGTCACCGGTCGGTCTCGCCGATCGGTGATAGACCATCGGACCCCGGCCGGCCAAGCGGTGCACTCACCCACGTGGGTGGAGCCTCGGGTGAGATGGCGGCAGAGCCGCCGCGGGCATCCGGGACCAGACTACGCTGGGGTAATGCCGGAGTCAGTTCCGAACTTGCTGCGTCTCGTGTTGGTTGATGACCACGAGATGGTACTGCACGGCCTCGATGCCATGCTCGGCCACTTCCCCCGAGACGTCGCTGTCGTGGGGCAGGCGACCACTGCAGGGGCGGCACTCATCCTGGTCGCGGAGCAGTCTCCTGACGTCGTGCTTTGCGACGTGCGGATCGGTAGGGAGAGCGGCCTGGACCTGTGCCGGCAGATCACCACCCAGTACCCCGAGACCAGGGTCGTGTTGCTGACCGTGTACGACGACGAGCACTACCTCTACCAGGGGCTCCGGGTCGGTGCGTCCGGCTACATCCTCAAGCGCATCGACGGCCAGGAACTGGTCAGGCAGCTGCGCCGAGTGGGAGAGGGGGAGACCGTCGTCGACCATGCCCTGGCGGGTCGCGTCGCCCTCTCCGCCGCGCGGCTCAGTGCCGGCGAGTTCTGGCCCGGCGCGCACCTGGGGCTCACCCAGCGTGAGTCGGAGGTGCTTGAGCTGCTCGTCTCGGGACACTCGAACAAGGCGGTCGCGAGCAAGCTGGTGGTCAGCGAGGACACCGTGAAGACGCACATCCGCGGGCTCTACCGCAAACTGGGGGTCTCCGACCGCAGCGGTGCGACCGCCGTCGCGCTGCGTGAGGGACTGTTCCGGTGAGCCGCGTCGCGGCCGCGGTCCCCGACGCTGCCGAGCTGGCGGCAGGGTTCGGCGCCGACGTCGTCATCCTCTACCGGGTCGAGGGCCAGGACCTCACCATCGCCGACATGTCGCCGATGCACCCCTCCGCCGGCTCGCTCACGCTCCAGGTCGGATTCGGCGTCACTGGACGCGTGGCCCGGACCCGGTCGCCGGTCGTGCTGGCCGAGGACTCGCCGCGCAACCTGCTCCACCGTCAGCTCCTGAACCTCAAGCCGCACCAGACTGTCGCCCGGCTGTGCGTGCCGTTGCCCGGTCTCGACGGCCGGTTCGAGTCGGCCGCCGTCGGGGTGCTCGCGATGCACCGGGTCCCGCGCCGCCCGTTCACCGACGACGACCTCGAGCGGGCCGAGGCACTGGCCCCGATCCTCGGCCTGCGTCTGCACGCCGAGCAGTTGTGGCTGGCGGTCAATCGCCACCGGACCGAGCGCGACCGCCTGATCAAGCAGGCGATCTCGGCCCAGGAGGTCGAGCGGCGCCGGATCGCCTTCGACCTGCATGACGGGGTCACCACCGCGCTCGCGTCGATGTCGTTCCACCTGTCGGCCGCAGACCTCACCCTTTCGGAGGTCGCCGACCACGAGTCGGCGACTCCCGATCGCGCGTGTCTGGACGTCGCACGAGCGGAGCTCGTCAGCGCGCGCGGGCTGGCCGACTTGGCGTACAACCAGACCCGGGCGGCGATCTCCGGGCTGCACAGCTTGGTTCTCGACGACCTCGGGTTGGTGGCGGCAATCGAAACATTGGGGCAGATGGCCTCGCGCGACGACGGGCCGACGATCGAGCTCGTCGTCGATCAGACGGCCGCGATCGACGACATCCCCGACCACGCGGCGGCGGCGCTCTACCGGATCGCGCAGGAGGCGCTGGCCAACGCAATTAAGCACGCCGCCGCGGAGCGGATCGTGCTCTCGCTGCGCCGGGTAGGGGACTCGGTCGTCCTCGGCTGCACCGACGACGGCCGCGGCTTCGACCCGACCCAGAGCCGCGCCGAACGCGCGGGCGACAGCATGGGCGAGCAGCACTTCGGCCTCAGCTCGGTCGCAGAGCGCTGCGCGATGATCGACGCATCGCTGCGCGTCGAGTCGGCGCCGGGGCGGGGCACGACAATGCTGGTCGAGCTACCTCTCTGACCGGCCCCCCGCGGATCAGCCAAGCGCAGCCGCGGCCGCCTGCCGGCAGTTCTCGCGGAGCTCGCGCTGGGCGGCGGCGATGCTGTCGGCGTCGCCACCCCAGGCACGCAGCGCGCTGCTGACGAGGGCCCGCCCGAAGGAGAACGTCACGTTCCATGGGCGGTTGGGGACGGCGCTGAGCTCCTTCAGGAACGCGCACACGTCCTCGGTGGGGTGCCCGCCGGAGAGGAATGCGATGCCCGGCACGGCGGCGGGCACTGTGTCCACTAGCACCTCGAACGTGGCGGCCGCAATATCGTGCGCCGAGGCCTTGGGCGCGTTCAGGCCAGGGGTGACGAAGTTGGGCTTCAACACGATTCCGGTCAGGTCGACGCCCGCACGGTCTAGTTCGTCGAACACGGTGGTGAGGGCCAGGCCTGTCGTCTCAGCGGACGCCGCGAGCGGGTGGTCGCCGGTGCAGAGGACCTCGGGTTCGACGATCGGGACGATCCCGTGCTCCTGGCACAGGGCGGCGTATCTGGCCAGCGCGTGAGCGTTGGCCCGGGCGACGTACTCAGTAGTCGTGCCCACGTCGAACACCGCACGCCACTTGGCGAAGGCGGCGCCGCGGTCGGCGTACGACGCCAGCCGACCGCCGAGTCCGTCGAGGCCCTCGGTGATCAGCGCGCCGTCCTGGCCGGGGAGCGGCGTGGTGCCCGTGTCGACCTTGATGCCGGGCAGGATCCCCAGCTCGCGGGCAGCGATAGGGAAGTGGCGTCCGTCGCCCAGTTCCTGCCCGAAGGTCTCGTCGGCGAGGATGACCCCGCTGACGGACTCCGACAGCCCATCGGCGGTCAGCAACAGTTCGCGATAGTCGCGGCGCGTGACGTCACTGGCGGGAATCCCCTCAGCCTCGAGCCGGGCCGACATGGTCTTGATCGACTCGTCGGCGGCGAGGACACCGCGGCCGCCGCTGGTCATCTGCAATGCGGTCTCGGTGAGGGCGGGCCGGTCGGTGCGAACAATCGTCGTCATACCCAGCAGGATGCGATCCGCCCCGCTGCGCTGCACTCACCCCTTTGGGCGATACCGGGTGTGAAATTCCACCCTCCCGCTGGATCGGGTCGCACGCGTGCCGCAGAGCGGGCGCGTCGCGACCGGCGGCTCCGAGGCGGTGCACAGGTACCACGGCCGCTCCGGAGTGGCGGCGGGGCACGGGGCCCGTCGCGAGGTTGCCACTGGCCAGGCACAGCCGGGCCGCCTGGTCGATACCAGCATCACCTCGAGTCCCTGTCGCCGACCGCGACCGCCGCCCCGACCGCGCCCAGGTGGTGCAGCGGTGGTTACGGCCTGCAACCGGTGAGCAGCGACACCGTCGCAGGGGTCCTCTCACAAGCCGGGGCGGCCGTCGAGGACCAGGCGGTCGGTGCTGCGCATGGTCGCCAGACCTGACCCCCGGCGGCGGTTCGGCGAGATCTGACACCTCCCGGCGTGGCCGGAGGATCCCATTCGTTTGGGAGGATCTAGATCATGGGACGAGCGAGTACGTAAGTACGCCGAGGAGTTGCTGAAGCGGGCGGTGCGGATGGTCGCTGAGATCGCTCCGGACCACGGCTGCAGTGGGCGGCGGGCGGCGATCTGCGCGGTGGTCGGGAAGCTCGGTGTCGGTGCTCCGGAGACGGGGGTGAGTCGGCGCCGGCAAGCGGCCCGGCGTGACGACCGAGGAGGCGGAGGAGCTGAAGCGGCTGAAGCGGCAGAGGGCCGAACTGCGGCGGGCGAATTGGTGAACGCTAGGAGCCGGGGCCTAGTGGCCGCCGGAGAGAGGTGGGAAGTCACCGTCAAAGTTAAGTGCTACTTGATCGATGTGCAGTCAGAACTCAATTGCAATTGCTCCATTCGCAGTCCAAACTGGTGCGAACCCGCAGGCTGAACCGATGGAACGCCGACACTCGTCTGCCGGGCTAAGACGCGGCCACTTCGAACGCTAAGACTTGCCAGGTCGAAACAGGCCTCAAGCAGGTTGAGCCGAAACTCGATAGCCACAGGAGACGCAATGACACAAGAACCAAGCAGGCCCGCGAGCGCGGATGGCGAGGACGTCGAGCAGTTCTCGGTGCATGTCGAGGAACGGGATGGCGGTTGGGCAGTTGTCAAGACCGCCGATGGAGAATCGACCGTCGTGGATACGTACTCGGAGGAGCAGGACGCTCGCCGGCTAGCCGACTCGCTGGATCGTGCAGCGAACCGCTATGACGGTGCGCCACGAGTCGAGGACGTGCCCGGCAGTTACCCGGGGCAGAGCGACACGAATGCGTAGCTACGCCCCGTAAGATCGGATGGTGCGGTAGGGGGTTCTCGAGGAGTTCGCGTGACGATCCCGCGCTGTCGACTTATGCGGCTGCTGGGGTGCGTCCGGAATGCGCCACCAAAGACGCCCCGAAACACGCGGCGCTAGCTATGGTTCGGCCAACCCGCGAGCTCGGGCCCAGGCAGTCGGAGGTTCCTGATGGCGTGTGTCATTTTGTCGGTCCTGTATCGACCAAACGGGTGCGGATGGTAGCGGACGGTAGGTCGTCCGGGCCGCAGGCGACGACCATGCCCTTCTTGCTTCCCCCGGATGCCGCCGAACGAGTGCCCGCTCACAACGAAGTGCACGTCCGGCCCGCCCGGCCGCTTCCGATCCCTTCGATGACGACACAGATCACGGTCCTCACCGCCAGCCACGATTCGACCGCTGAGGCTTCTCATCTGCGGTCGCTCGCTGCCACGCATGGTGCGCAGATTGGATCGACGGACGTGGGCCTGGTGCTGAACCTGGGAGATGCTGCGGAGCTTTCTTGGGAGCGTCACGATGAGTACTCGGTCTACACGATCCATCAGCCATTTGATTCCTCCGGGGTGGCAGCTGACACGAATCTTCTCAGCTACTTGCCGTTGCCGGCTGGCTGGCTGACCGAGGTACCCGGACACACGGTGGCAGCTGTGCACGTCCTACTCGTCGACGGCGCCGGGCGATCGGACGAGGAGGCTGTGACGCTAGCCGAGACGACGCTAGGACAGCAGGGGCGTCTCGTGGGTTCACGGCTGCGCGACAGCTGTGCACGCTTGTTCACAACATTCCGCCTCCATCCCGACGGCACATCACGATTTCTGCTCGTTTGTGATGACATGACTGCAGGACGGGCCGGGCGCGTCAGCGGCTCACTGTTGGAGGTCGAGCGGTATCGGACGCTGGCCCTCTTGGCCTATCCGTCGGCACGAGCGCTGATATTGCGGTTATCGCGGCTTGAGGAACAGCTGGCAGACCTCGTGCGAACCTTCGAGGACGAGCAACGCGACGACCACGAGCTCCTCGATGACCTCATTCTTCTCGCAGCGAGCGTGGAGCGCGACATAGCATCTCATACCGGTCGGTTCAGTGCCGCAAGAGCTTACTTCGCGCTGGTGCAACAACGCATCGACTATCTCCGGGGCGGCTCATTGCCGGGCCTGATGGGCGTCTTCACCTTCCTCTTGAGGCGATTGGTGCCCGCCATCAGCACCGTTGAGTCTGCTCAAACGAGAATCGAGGAGTTGTCTGGCCGGGTCTCCCGTACCGCGGACGTCCTGCGGACCAGGGTTGAGGTCGAGGCCCAATCTCGAACCCAGGAGCTGCTCAGTGAACTCCGCCGAGGGCAGACCATGCAACTCCGACTGCAGCAGACAGTCGAGGGGCTTTCCGTCGCGGCCATCTCCTACTACCTTGTGGCGTTGGTGGGAATCGGTGCTAAAGGTCTTCACTCCGTGGGTCTGTCGATCAACGCGAGTTTGGCCCAAGCGTTGGCCATCCCCTTGGCCGTCTGGCTGGTTTGGCGAACCGTGCACCGGGCGCGCCGCATCCACCCCACCAGCGCCTGAGCAGAGCCCGTCAACCCAGACGGCGATATCGATAGGTCGGGCCCTCGTGTTCGACCACAGCGGCCCGCGTCGGCGGCCACGAGAAACTGCCCGGAGACGGCCACGAAGCTGCCTGCGGGTGGACATCGAATCTGCCCGACACGACCGCGGCGGGGGTCTGGTGTCTGGTCGCGGCACTGTCGAAGTTGCAGAAGCCTCGGGGGATCGGGTGAAGACCGATGCCAAGGACGCAGCTCATTCTGGCCCGCCTGTTGCGACTCGACGAGATCACCGCGGTTGCGATCCCCTCGGCGGACCAGGAGGCAGCTCGCGATCTTGTCCGGCCAGGGAGGATTGCCGGTGCGACCTGATGCGGGCCCGGCACCGGCTGTCCAAACTGCTGCTGCGCCACGAGATCGTCTACTTCGGCGGTGACGCGTGGACCGGGAAGCACGGTGCTTGGCTGCGTCACGAGGCTCTGCCGCAGCTGAGTGATCGAGCGACCCGCTGACGTTCGACTCCGACTGGGACAAGGTATTGGTGACCAAAGCACGCCGCGATCGGCTCAACGCTGCGATCGATGAGTTGGCCATCGGCTCGTTCGGCGGCTGGGATGCCTTCGAGGGGGAGCACCCTGACCGGATTCGCACTCGCGGTCGAGATCGGCGAATGGCACCGGTTCACCGGCAACGCCATCGACTCCTTCGTCGGCCTGGTTCCCAGCGAGTACCCCTCCGTTACCTCGCGGGTACAGGGATCGATCACCAAGACCGGCAACACCCACACGCGCCGACTGATGGTAAAGGCCGCTTCGCGCCACCGAGCCGCTACGTCTTGGGCAACACCATGCTCGACCGCTGGGACCCGGCACCCGCAGCGGCCCGGGCCGGTGGTGACGAAGGCAACCGGCGGCTGCACCAGCGGTGGGTGAAGTTCATCGACCGCAAGGAGAAGCCCACCATCGCCAACGTCGCGATCAGCGAGCTGGCCGGCTGGTGCTGGTCACTGGCAGTGCTCGAGGAGTAGCCACCACGAGCTGCTCCGTCGTCCCAACGGGGCTGGTGGCAGCGCGAGGAGCGACCCGCGAAACACCTATGAGGACCCTAGACACGCGGTCCCGCTCCTGCTGAGAGGACCGTCCTGCGGTAACCAGCCCGCGTATATCAGTCTGACCGCGCGTCGCCAACGAGACGCTCACCAACCCCGACGACGACGAAGCACGAGGCGCCCGCCCCAGTGATCGAGACGGGCGCCTTACCCTGCGTATTGACAGGAGGTCACTCCATATCAGCAACCCAGGGCCCCGTGGGGCCCGCCGTGACGGAGCGAAGGTCGGCGTGCGGCTCACGGTTGTCGCGACTCTGGCCCGGTGGCCGGGCCGGGTTCAGAATCGGCTGTGTGCGACGCGATTGGACGCCGAATCGTCTGTAGTGCCGGTGTGCCTGGATATCAGCATGGTGGTGGTGGGCTTCCACGGGAACCGTGGACTGTTGCCGTCGAGCACGGGAGTCAGACTCCCGAACTGATCCCTGCCCTCCCCGCGGCGCACTCGCTCATCAACGACAACAAGCGAGCAATAGTCAAGACCTGTGGATGGGCGTGTTATGCGACTTGCTGATTGCCTCCTGATTCGCGGCTCGGTTCGTCGTCGCGTTCGACGAGGACGCCGTTCTTGAACGTTGCGCCGGCGCGGACGAGGGCGACGAGGTGGGGTGCGTTGACGGCGCGCCACCTGGCCTGGGCGGACTCGATGAGCTTGAACGCCATCGCGATCCCAGCGGCCCTCGAGCCGGGTCCCTTGGTGACGCGCTGGCGGAGCCGCACGGTCGCGAAGGTCGACTCGATCGGGTTCGTGGTGCGCAGGTGGACCCAGTGCTCGGCGGGGTAGTTTGTAGAACTCCAGCAGCACGTCGAGGTCCTCGGTGATCTTCGCGACGGCCTTGGGCCATTTGGTGGCGTAGTCGGCGACGAACGCCTTGACGGCGGCCTGGGCGTGGTCCTTGTCCTCGGCGTTCCAGATCTCCGCCAGCGCCGTCTTCGCGCCCGGCTGGGCCGACTTGGGCAGGGCGTTGAGGACGTTGGCGATCTTGTGGAACCAGCACCGCTGCTCCTTGGTTTCGGGGAACACCGTGCGGACCGCGGCCCAGAACCCGAGCGCCCCGTCACCGATCGCGAGCACCGGTGCGGCCATGCCGCGGCGCTTGGCCGAGCGGAGCAGGTCGGCCCAGGACTCGGTGGACTCCCGGTGCCCGTCATCGAGCGCGATCAGCTCCTTGGTGCCGTCGGCGCGCACGCCGATCATCACCAGCAGACAGACCTTGTCCTGTTCGAGGCGGACCTTGAGGTGGATCCCGTCGACCCACAAGTAGACGTAGTCGGTCTCGGCCAGGGACCGCTTGGTGAACGCGACCGCCTCGTCTTGCCACTGCGTGGTGAGCCGGGTGATCGTCGAGGGCGACAGGCCGTGGCTGGTGCCCAGGAACTGCGTCAACGCCGGAGCGAAGTCGCCGCTGGACAGGCCGTGCAGGTAAAGCAACGGCGACACCTCGGCGACCCGTGGGGACTTCCGCGACCAGGCCGGCAGGATCGCCGAGGCGAACCGCTTCGGCTCCCCGGTGACCTCATCGGTGCGCTTGTCGTTGACCCGCAACTGCCGGATCGGCACCGCGCCCGCAGCGGTGGTCACCTCCCGCGGCTCGTGGAAGCCGTTGCGAACCACCAGCCGCCGACCGTTCTCATCCAGCTCGTCGCGGAACGCCTCGACGTGCGCAGCGACTTCGGCGTGCAGCGCCGCGGCCAGCATCTGCCGGGCACCGTCGCGGACGATCTCGTCGAGTAGCGACCCACCGGCCGACTCGTTGGACTCATTCTCTACTTGGACTACCTTGAGCATGGGCGTACCTTCCCGAGCCGGCGCGTCAACGCCGACCCTGATCAGACTTGCAATGGGCTTCGATCTTGCTCGGGAGGTACACCACTTCAGGTCACCTCGCCGAGAGCCATCCACAGGTTCTGATCATTGCTCCAACAAGCAGGTGGGAGTGGTCAGCCATGGACGTGATTCATCCGCGGTGCGCGGACTTGGACATCTCCAAGAAGGACGCCAAGGTCTGCGTCCGCGTCGCCGGCAGTGGGCGGCGGCGAGCAGCCGAGACGGTGACCACGTGGGGGTCGACCAGCAACCGCATCCTGGCCCTGCGTGAACACCTGGCGGCCCAGCAGGTCACCTGTGTGGTGATGGAGGCCACCGGGGGCTACTGGAAGCCGTTCTACTACCTGCTCGAGGACCTCGAGGGCGTAGAGGTGATGCTGGTCAACGCCCGCGAGGCCAAGAACCTGCCGGGTCGTAAGACCGATGTGGCCGATGCGACCTGGCTTGCCCAGCTCGGCGGCGCCCACGGCCTGGTCCGGGCCTCGTTCGTGCCACAGGCGCCGATCCGGGAACTGCGAGACCTCACCCGGACCCGGACCGCGATCACCCGGGAACGTTCCCGCGAGGTGCGACGACTGGAGAAACTGCTCGAGGACGCCGGCATCAAGCTGTCCTCAGTAGCCACCGAGATCGTCGGGGTCTCCGGCCGAGCGACGCTCCATGCCATGACCGAGGTTGAACGCGACCCCGCCGTACTCGCAGATCTGGCCCAGAAGCGGCTGCGCACCAAGACACCCCAACTCATCGAGGCGCTGACCGGGCGGTTCACCGACCACCACGCGTTCCTGGTCCGGATGCACCTGTGCCTGATCGACCAACACACCGCGGCCATCGAGGAGCTCAGCAAACGGATCGAGATGGTCATCGAGCCCTTTCGCGGGTTCTGTGACCTGATCTCCTCGATCCCCGGCATCGGCGCCACCACCGCGCAGGTCATCACCGCCGAAACCGGCGCGGACATGACCCGGTTCCCCACCGCCGGCCACCTCGCCTCCTGGGCCGGCGTGTGTCCCGGACACCACGAGTCCTCCGGCCGGACCAAGTCCACCCACACCCGCCCCGGGAATCCCTACCTCAAGGCAGTGCTGGGCACCGCAGCCATGAACGCCGCCCGCAACAAGGACAGCTACCTCGGCGCCCGCTATCGACGCCTCGCAGCCCGTCGCGGCAAGGGCAAGGCTCTCGTGGCCACCCAACGCACCATCCTCGTGACGATCTGGCACATGGCCCACACCGGAGCCCTCTACGACGACCTTGGAGCCGACTACTACTCCCGGATCCAGCCCACCCGAACCAAGCGCCGCGCGATCCGCCAACTCCAAGACCTCGGCTACACCGTCACTCTCCAGCCCGCCAGCTGACTGCCACTCAGGGAATCTTCGAGTCAGGTGTGGCCCATATCAGGTGTGGCCGCGCGCAGTGGCGTCCTTTCGAGAGGCGGTGAGGCTCGGGGGTCTCGTTTCGGCGGGCAGGGTGCCCTGCAGCTCTGGGCCGGCGACATGAGCGTCGAGACCCTGGAGCACACCCGGGACGGTCGACTACCTCACACAGGTCGGTGCGGGTCGGTGGCGGAGTGCGCCCGACTGGCCACCACGACCCACTCGATGGTTGCGTTTGCATGGTGTCGCGGTGAGGCCGAACCGCACCTTGAGACCAGCTCGGGATCGCTGGGGTCTGGCAGCCATGGCAGCGAATGCCGCACGTGCACGATTCGTCCGATCCGGACTCTGACGAGGTCGGCGAGACCGTCGGCACCGACCTCATATGGGTCGGACGGGCCGACGGCATCCGGCTGCGGGCGAGCGGCAGCGGCCGGGCTCAACCTCGTCCTGCTCTACCCGGCGATGCTGCCGAGTGACCAGACGGCCGCGGAGCCACTCACGACCGAACGGCCCGGACGGGCGTCGCCGAGTCGCCGAGTGGCAGAGTCGCAGAGTCGCAGAGTCGCCGCAAGCTAGGGCCGACGCCGACAGCAACCGTTCGGTTCCACGGCCGGAGATGCTCACCCGGCGCGCCTGGGGCGCCGGCCCGGACCTGCGCGACGACCGCCCGGATTACAACCGGACCATCAAGTCAGGTCCACGTCCACCTCACTGCCAGCAGCAACAGCTACAGCCGTGCGAACGTCCCCGCGATCATCCGGGGCATGTACGCGTACCACACGCAGAGCCTGGGCCGGTCGGACATGGGGTACAGCTTCCTCGTCGACCGGTTCGGTGGGCCGGGCGCCGGAGGTCCGGCCAGACCCGTCCGCGGCGCGCGCACACGCTGGGCTTCAACGCAACCTCGACCGGTGTGGCCGCGATCGGGAAGTACGACCCCGCCTCGCCACCGACCGCGGTGCTCGCCGCCCTTGCGCGGGTGGCGGCCAGGAAGCTCGACATGTACGGCCGCGACCCGCACGGGCGCACCACGGTCGTAAGCGCAGGAAGCGACAAGTACCGCGCGGGCTTCAGTGGTCACCCTGGCGGTCATCGACGGGCACCGCGATACCAACGACACCGCCTGTCCCGGACAGCATCTCTACGACGCATTCCCGGCGATCCGCCGCCGCACCAAGCGACGGGTGAACCGGTACCACCAACGCGCCGTCATCAGCGAGCCGTTCACCGGCAGCGGGAGAGCGGTCATGGGAGCGACACTGCCCCTTCGTTCCGGGAGCTGGACGCCGGCCGAGACCACCCCGACCTACATCTGGTTGCGAGAGGGCGCTCGAATCGCCGGCGCGACCGCGGCTACTTACCGGCTCGTGCCCGCCGACGTCGGGTAACTCGTCTCCGCGGTCATCAGGACGCTCCGCCTCACGCCGAGCCGGCCACGCAGACGGTCGGCTTCGACGACCCGGTCAAGGCCCGGCCCGTCCTCGTGGTGCGCACCGTGGGTCGACTCACCGGGCGGTCGCCCCGGGTGGTCGCGCGGGAATCGAGCCTTCCCGCCGGCTACGGAACCGGGAACGTCGTGGTCACGCTGGACGGACGCACCCGTACCGTCACCCTCGCCGAGGGTTGCGCCCGCACCGTCTTCAGGCGCCTCGACCCGGGCGTGTACGACGTGTAGGTCACGTACCCCGGCGACGACAGCCCCGCTCCCGCATCCGAAACAGCCTCGGTTCACCGTCCCGAAGCCAACGTCCTAAAGTGGCCGGCTACCTGACAGCCCGGGGTGCCGAGGCGATCGTGCTCGCGTGCACCGAGATCGAGCCGCTGCTCGGCCCCGACGCCGCGCCGGTGTCGCTCTCGACTCCGCGCGGAACGGGAGGGCTCGGTCAGTACCGGGTCCAGCGATCGGTCTGAGTGAGCCAGTACAGGTAGCCGAGCGCCGGGATCACGATGACCCCGGCGATTCCCACGGCGATCAGCAGACCGGTGAGGGTGGCCGGGGCCCCCGCCGCGTCCTCGATGCGCACCTCGTCGACCAGCAGCCACGGATACTGTCCGACGCCCCAGCCGAGGACGACGCTGGCGACGGCGACCACGGCCGTCAGCCGGGCGATCGGATAGCTGCGTCGCCAGAGCAGCCAGAGGGTGGCGGCACCGGCCAGCGCCGACACCACGATGAGCGGTGCCGCCCGGCCGGACAGACCGTCGAAGAGGGTCGGCGCATCGCGCCGGAGGGGCGCCAGGGTGCCGAGCACGACCGCACCGGTCACGGCACCGACGCCGAGAGTCCGCCGGCGGAGCCGGTCGGCCAGCGCGGGCTTGGCGGCCCGCTGGGCGTCCACGGTCAGGAACGTGCCGGCGAGGAAGGAGCAGGTGCCCACCGCGATCGCGCCGCCGAGGATCGAGGTCGGGGTCAGCCAGGACTCGAAGAGGTCGCCACCGCCGGCCGCCGGCACGCGTCCCGACGCGATCGCGCCCACCGCGGCGCCGAGGAAGAACGGCGTGATCAGGGACGATCCTGCGAAGCCCACGCCGAACAGCCGGGCCTGGCCCAGGGTGGCGGCGTACTTGCGGAACGCGAAGCTCGCGCCGCGCAGCACTATCCCGAGGAGGGCAAGCATCAGCGGTACGGCGAGCGTGGTCATGGTCGCCGCGAAGGTCTCGGGAAAGCCAGTCCACCACATCACCAGCACGTAGATCAGCCAGACGTGGTTGGCCTCCCAGACGGGGCCGATGCTGTGGTCGACGAGGGTGCGCACCTCCGCGCCGCGGACGTCGCCGCCTGCAGTGGCGTCGTAGAACCCTGAACCGAAGTCGGCGCCGCCGAACACCGCGTAGACCACTACGCCCGCGAACAGCGCGGCGGCCACGGCTAGCTGGAGGGTCATCGCGCGTCCGGGCCGTACGGGCTGGGCAGGTCGTGCTCGCCGGCCCGCCATCGACGCGCCATCGAGCGGAGCACCACGGTGGCGCCGGCCGTCAGGCCGGCGTACACGACGACCGTCCCGGTCAGGCTCCACCAGATCCACGGGCTGTCCCCCGCGGCGTCGGTGGTGCGCAGGATCTGCCAGACCACCCACGGCTGACGCCCGACTTCGGTCGCGATCCAGCCCGCCTCCAGGGCCACGATGGCCAGCGGTCCTGCGATCACGGACCAGCGCAGGAACCAGCGGTTGCCGAGCGGGTCCCGGCCGCCGCGACGGAGGAACCAGAACACCAGCACGGACAGCGCGAGCAGGGTCCCGATGCCCACCATCGACTGGAACGCCAGGTGGGTGAGGGTGACCGGGGGCCGCTCGTCCTCCGGCACGGTGTCGAGCCCAGGTACCGGCTTGTCGAAGCTGTTGCGGGCGATCAGCGATCCGATTTTCGGGATCTCGAGGTAGTACCGCGGCTCGCCGTCGATCATCACCCCGCCGAGCCGCAGCGGTGCAGGCTGCTCGGTGGTCTCGGCGAGCTCGAACGCCGCCAGCTTGGCCGGCTGGGTATCGGCGACGCGCAGGCCGAGGACGTGCCCCACCAGCGGCTGGGCGAGCGCGGCGACGGTGGCGAAGACGAACGGGACCATGAACCCCAGCCGGTGGTGCCGGTCCCGTCTGCCACGCAGCATGCCGGCGGCGTACACGCCGGAGACGACGAAGCCCACGACGACGAAAGCACCGACCCACATATGCGCGAACATCAGCCAGACGCCGTCGTTGAACATCGCTGCCCACGGGTCGACGTCGGTCACCTTGATCGAGCCGTCCGCGGTGTCGACCAGCCGGAAGCCGGTCGGGTTCTGCATCCAGGCGTTGACCGAGAGCACGCAGAAGGACCCGACGACTCCGGCAGCCATCATCGGGAGCAGCATCAGCAGGTGCAGCCGCTCGGGCAGCCGGCCCCAGCCGTAGAGGTAGATCCCCAGGAAGATCGCCTCGACGAAGAACGAGAGCCCCTCGAACGCGAACGGCAGGCCGAGCACGTCGCCGAACGGGCCCATCAGACCGGGCCATAGCAGCCCCATCTCGAAGCTGAGCACGGTCCCGGAGACCGCGCCGATCGCGAACAGCACCGCGGAGACCTTCGACCAGCGTTTGGCCAGGTCGAGGGCCACCTCGTCGCCGCGTCGGAGGCCGCGCCGATGGACGACGAAGATGATCGCCGGGAACGCGACCCCGAAGCAGGCGAGCACGATGTGCCAACCGAGCGAGAGCGCCATCTGGTTCCGCGCCGGCAGCAGCCCGCTGGGCTCCGCCGCCAGTGTGGCAAGGGTCTCCAGGGAGATGCTCACGGCCCCACCGTACCCTTGTGCATCAGTTCACAAGCGATGTGGGGCCCTGCCGCCGTCCGGTACGGACCGAGTTCGCCGCGAGCGCGCCCCACGAACCGTTGCTCAATCGGCCTTGTGCCCCGTTTCGTCCCTTGCGACCTCCCCCATGGCCGCGCTGTGGGGAGAAGTGAGTGTCGTAGACGGCAACGTCGATCTGTGGCTGGTCGAGGACTACTACGGCACCAACGCTCTCGAGGACGGCTTCCAGGTGCACCAAGCGCTGAGCGGCTGGGGCAACAACAACCTCTTCCGCGACAACCTCGCCGCGGTCAACGGGCCTGGCTACGGCTTCTGGATCCAGAACGGGATCACGGGGACCAAGGTCCTCTGCGCCAACACCGTGTCCGGCGCCGCCAAGGGCTTCGCCAAAGTGGCCTGTGCGACAACCTGACCGACAGCAGCTCAGTCGCTGCCGTCTGAATCGGTCACTGAGCAGAGTGGTGCATGGCTCCCCGGTGAGCGTGTCGTTGAAGCCTGCCGAGGGGATCTGGAAATCCTTCTTGTGCCTACGACCTCACCGCGTCGTGGCGCGATGCCGGCGAGCTGGCCGACTGCCACCACACGGTCAAGGACTACGTCGAGCGACGTGCTGCCGGCGGCGAGCTGGATCGGGCCACACCCCGACCGCAGCTGATGGATGGGTACCTGCGTTGAGCGAGACCATCACCCTGGGGCGCACCTGAAGAAGCGCGCCGATGACGTGCTCGCCTACTTCGACCGACTCGGTACCAGCAACGGACCCACCGAAGCGATCAACGGAAGACTCGAATACCTACGCGGCTCAGCTGTCGATTCCGCAACCTCGCCAACGAAGTCGCCCGACGCCTGCTCGAGACCGGAGGTTCAAACCACAACTACACGCTGCCGAATGAGTACCGATCCAGCCCAGGCGAGGCCGAGGTCTCAGGTCGCACAGGTAGACCGGCGCATTGCGGGTGGCAATAGGTAAGGGCTGATGGGATCGGCATCCCGACTGACTTCAGTGGATGCTGAGCATTCCTACCGAAGTCTTAATGGACGACTACCGCTGGATCGGGCATCGTTCGTGAGCATGAGTCTCTGCGCTCCTCCGCCGTCGGCGCCGCTGCTGGCCCTCTGGCGCAGAGAATTCTCGTCTCAGCCGCCGGGCCATGCGGTCAAACGACCCCAAACGACCCGCGCGTTGCCCAGGCGTTCCGGGTTCGAAGGTGGGGAAGGCCCATGACGAGAATTGTCCTTCTTCTGCCTGTGATCCCCCTGCTTTCAGCAGTCCTGATGGGTCTACTGACGGCAGTGCTCGGTAGAGCGGTGGTGAGGATCGCTGTGGCGATGGGGGTAGTCACCCTTGCCCTCGCCGGCCTGCTCCTGGGCTTGAAGCTGGCGGGCCAAGGGTCGGATCTCGTTTCTCTGGGGACCTCCTGGGGCAGTCTCACGTTCGATCCTCTGGGCCTGGTGATGGTCGTCCTCATCGCGATCATCGGTCTTGCAGTGCGTGTCTTCTCGGTGCGCTACATGGTGGAGCAAACCGGTTACATCCGCTTCTTCGTGTTGCTGGATCTCATGGTGGCTACGCTGCTGGTTCTGGTGATGGCGGGCGACTTGATCACGCTCGTTGTGGCATGGCACCTGGTCGGGGTTTTCTTGTACTTCTTGCTGGGCCATGACATGCGCAGCCCGTCGGCACACCGCTACGGGGGCTGGACCTTCATGACTTATCGACTGGCGGACGCGCCGCTGCTGGTCGCAGCGGTCCTGCTCTTCGGTGCTTATGACACTTGGTCCCTGCCGGAGATCTACAGGCAGGTGGAGGCGGAACCCGGTGGTGCTCCGACCATCTGGGGCCTACCGCTGTTGGAGTTGGTCGGCGGCCTTGTTGCGCTGGCGGCGTTCGCCCGTTCCGCGCAGTTCCTCTTGCACACCTGGCTGCCCTTCACCATGGAGGGGCCCACTCCGGTCTCGGCTCTCATGCACGCCGGCATCGTGAACGCCGGCGGCTTCTTGATCAACCGATTCGCGCCGATTTTTGTGCACACGGAGACGGTGCTGAATTGGGTCTTTCTGGTCGGACTGGTGACTGCGGTGACGGGATCGCTGCTGATGCTCGTCCAAAACGACGTCAAGAAGCAGCTGGGCTACTCGACCATGGGGCAAATGGGCTTCATGACCATGGAGTGCGGCCTTGGGGCATTCACGCTGGCCATTTTCCATATGATCGCTCACGGGTTCTTCAAGGGGACGATGTTCCTCAACTCGGGAGCAGTCATCGGAGAGGCCCGCAACCACGATGGGGTGCCCAAGGACGCCATGTATACGTTCGTGATCGAGAAGCAGCCGCAACCCCCTCGCTACACTTGGCCGGTGATGGCCACGACCATCGTGATCCTGCCGCTTGCCGTCCTGGCGTTGGCTCATTGGGCGGTCTCGCCGGGCGTCTTCGCGAAGCAAGGAGCCGTGATCCTCCTCTTCTTCGGGTGGGTAACCGGCGCACAGCTCATGTTCAACGCCCACCGGACACACGCCCGGAACACGTGGCGTCTGCTCGGGATCGTGGCCGCGTCGTTCGTCCTCGTCGTTGTTGGATACACGCTGATCAGTCATGCGTTCGCGCTCTTCTTGTACCCGGCGGGCTTCGTCGAGCGGATGTATGAGGCGGCACACATCGACTTGACCTCCATGGCGGTGCTCTCTGCCTTGCTTGGCCTTGTCGTCTCGGCTGGATGGTTCAGTGCTCACCGAGCGAGTCGCCACCTTGCCACGGACCGAAACGCAGTCTCTCGTTGGCGGGGCAGCCTCTTTGCCGCCCTGACGCGGGAGTTCTACCTAGTGGATCTGTACGACCGTCTCGGCCGGGGTCTGCTTCTGCTGTCCGCCCGATTGAACGCCCTGCTCGGACGGGGGTGAGGCGTGTCCTTCTCGAGCCTTCTCCTGACCGCGTGCTTCCTTCCCCTCTTTCCGGTCAGCCTCGTGTTCAACCAGCTGCTGGGGCGTTTGACACACGCGGCACTCCGAGCCGCTCTGGTGCTGCTGTGGCCGCAGGCTGGCGTCCTGGTGATCACCCGGCTCGATCAGGCGCCGCCCACCTGGGTCCTGTGGTGGGCCATCCTCACCTCGTTGCTCTACGCGCTACGACTACTGGCGATGCGCGACGTCCACCTCTGGGTCGGCTTCCTAGCCACCTCCCAATGGAGCATGCTCTGGCTCCTCTTCCAGGACACCCCTCCGCATCCCTCATGGATCGCACTGGGGTCCTCTGTCCCTCTTGCCCTCACGGTGCTCCTAGCGGGCGGGCTCGAGCGCCGCTTCGGTGCGGCCTACACGCACCTGTACGGCGGCTTGGCTGCGCTCATGCCGCGCTTCGCTTTGATGTTGACCCTGAGTGTGCTGGCCGCCACCGCCACCCCAGTCTTCCCGCAGTTCTTCGTCCTCCTGCTGTTGCTGCTCGACTCACCGCTCGAACTCAGCCTCCTCATCCTGGCGACGGCCCTAGTCTGGAGCTGGGCGGGCCTGCGCCTGTTGCAGGGCCTCCTCGTCGGAACCGAGGATCGCGCACGACCGATATCCGATCTTCGGCGGATGTTCGCAGGCGCCTACGCACTCACCTTGATCGCGCTGGCGGTCGGAGGCATCTACCTGTCAGGAGGTATCCAGTGAACCCAGATCTGGCCTCGCGTCTCGCGATTCGCTCGATGATCTACTTGGCCGCTGAACCGATTCCGTTCCTGTGGCCGATGCGGACCTTCATTTACAACAATCCTCTTCACGGGCTTGAGGGCCTCCCGTTCGCGGAAGCGGTGACGCGCGGGTCAAACCTCTTTCACGCGCGGGGCTATCTGTCGCGCGGCACGTACCAGAACTACCTGGCCGCCGGTGAGATCGACACAGACACCTTGAAGTCTCAAGTCCACGAGTTGTTGGGGGAGCGCGACCCCGTCGGAGCTCTAGACCTCGAGTGCTGGACGTTCACGATGTTCACTCAATGCAAGCCCACCCTCGGCCTAGCGCCCACCCTGGCGACCCCATCAGACGTCCGCGCAAGCCTGACAGGGATCGAGGCCGAACCCGCAACCGGGTTTGCAGCCGCGTCGACGACGGCGCTGCTGACCCGCGAGCTGCTCGAGGACTGCCCCATCCAAGAAGCCATTGACGCCTTGTTCGGAACAGAGTTCAGTCAGGAGGTCGACACCCTCGTGATCAAGAACTGCCTTCAATTCTTCGACGAGGGCCAGGCGACCTGGACCGTGCCCGGTCGAGAGGCGGGCTTGTTCCGGGCCTGGCGCGAACTGAGCTTGCACAGTCTCCCCGTAGAAAGACACACGCGAGAGCTGCGAGGCATCCTGTCCGCGATGGAGCATCCCGAGGACGTGATCGCCACCGTCCTGACGCAGATGGAAGTCCCCGAGGAGCACTGGATCGGCTACCTCACCCGCGAATTGGCGCGGACGCATGGTTGGAGTGGATTTATCCGCTGGCGCTCCACGGCCAAGCGGTATCACTGGCACAAGGTGTTCCCGGGTGACCTGGTTGATCTCATGGCCCTACGACTAGCGCTGACACAAGCGCTGCTGCAGTCGAGCAAGCAGAGCGCCTACGCATCTCGAACCGCCCTCGCAACTGCCATCGAGCAACGTCCCGCGGAGATGTATCTGCGATCCGAACTCTATCGCGGCACGATCCTGCCGCAGCTGGCTGTCACGGTCGAGCAGGCGTTGCTGCGCAACAAACCAGCCGACGTCGCGTCCGTATTCGCGACCTACACGCGAGCCAAACGGGATAGTGAAGCCCGGGATGTCGCGGACCTGCTGAGCGAGCTTGCCCAGCGCACCGGGCAACACAGTGAACTGTCCGTGCTGGGCGGCGACGAACTGGACTCTCTCCTCAAGACGCTCGCGGTCTGCGAACAGCACGAGGGGATGATCTGGTTGCGGGCGATGGAGGCCAAGACCATTCAGCGCGTGTTGAACGAGCTCAGTCCTGTGTCAGCAGTCAGTCGAGTCACGCGACCATTCGCCCAGGCGCTGTTTTGCATCGACACCCGCTCCGAACGAATCCGCCGCCACCTGGAGAGTGTCGGCGACTACCAGACATTCGGCATCGCAGGGTTCTTCGGCGTGCCCGTGAGTTTCATGGGGCTCGGCAAAGGCACCGAGACAGACATCTGCCCAGTCATCGTCACACCTCACAATCTCGTCCTGGAGATCGCGGAGCCCGCCGAGCTTGAAGACGACACGGTCCTCTCGGTGTTGGGTAACTCCGTGCATCAACTGAAGGAGTCCGTGGTCACCCCGTTTGTCACGGTCGAGGCTGTCGGCCTGCTGTACGGCTTGGAGATGATCGGGAGGACGTTTGCCCCGGCGCTTCATGACCGCTGGCAGCGGCGGCTCCAGGCCAGACGCCGACGGACCCATCTGCTGCTGGACAAGCTCGATCGTGTCCAAGCTGACTCGATCGTGCGTGCGGTTCAACGGGGCGTGATCGTCAGGGCGATCCAACAGGAGTTCGGGCTGGACCCAGAGTCGGTCACCGACGCGATGATCCGCGAGCTTCGCGAGTCCGCTCTCGGTCATGGCTCAGACCTCGTCGCTTGCCGTGCAGGGCTGTCGACCGTCGAAGAGCAGGACCTGCACGCATTCATTGGTCGGTTGCAGACAGACTACGAAATCAACACCTCGTTCGCGCGCTTGCAATTGGAGCGCCTGGGACGGATCGGATTCACCCTCGATGAGCAGGTGAACTACGTGGGGCAGGCGCTTCGCTCGATCGGCCTGACGGAGAACTTCTCGCGGTTCGTGCTTCTGACCGGTCATGGCAGTTCCTCCGCGAACAACCCCTATGAGTCCGCGTTGGACTGTGGCGCCTGTGGTGGCAATCACGGGTTGGTGAGCGCCCGCGTGCTGGCCCAGATGGCGAACAAGCCACAGGTCAGACGCCGACTGGCGGAGCAGGGGATCGAGGTCCCCGACGACACCTGGTTCATGCCCGCGCTGCACAACACGACCACCGACGAGATCGAGCTAATTGATCTGGAGCTCATTCCTCCCACGCACGCGGTCTACATCGACCGGCTGAGACAGGGCCTGACCGCGTCTTCACGGCTGTGCTCACAAGAGCGGATCCCAACGCTCGGGCTCGACTTCTATCGGTCAGGCGACCGTGCAAAGGCGCACTCGCGCGCGAGGCGCAACGCGATGGACTGGTCGCAGGTGCGCCCGGAGTGGGGATTAGCGCGCAACGCCTACTTCATCATCGGCACTCGCGATCTGACGAAAGGCGCAGATCTCGAGGGGCGCGCGTTTCTTCATTCCTACGACCACCGCATCGACCCGCATCGCCGGCTGCTGGAGAATATTCTGGCTGGTCCGCTGGTGGTGGGGCAGTGGATCAACATGGAGTACTACTTTTCCACAGTCGACAACGATCGTTACGGCAGCGGAAGCAAGGTCAACCACAACGTCGCCGGCCGCTTCGGTGTGATGACCGGCAATATCAGCGATCTCCGATCCGGACTCCCCCTACAGACCGTGGTGAAGGACGGCGTGCCGTATCACGAGCCGACCAGGTTGATCGCGGTGATCGAAGCCCCCCTCGAGCACGCGCGGCAGGCCGTGGACGCGGTCAAAGCCGTGAAACAACTGGTGACGAACGGCTGGATCAGGTTGCTGATAGTGGACCCGACAACGCAGGTCGCCTACCTCTTCGAGGACGGGACATGGTGCAGGCACAGTCAACTCGCGATCGCGGGCCGGAGCAGCCAGGAGGAAGTGGTTTCACATGGATGACATCGAGCTGAGCGCCCTGAAGAAGCTCGAGATCATTGTCGAGGGCGAGCACCAGGAGTTCGTGACCGACCTGCTAGATCACGCGGGCGTCAAGGGCTACTCCATCATCAGCAACTTGTCCGGCAAAGGACGCCACGGGTTCCATGCAGGACATCTCATGTTCAACGAGGACGCCCTCCTCATCATGATCATCGCCGCGGTTCCTCAGGACTTGATGCGTCCGATCCTGAAAGGCTTCCAGCCCTTCCTCGGTCAGCACTCTGGGGTGGTCTTCGTCTCAGACATCCAAGTCCTGCGGATGGTGAAGTTCGGCAACTGAACCAAGACCCCCGACGCGAGCGGTTGACCGTACCCTGTGCACCAGACCGCGGGCGGCTCGGGATCCGCGACTCCGCGTCACCCAGCTGACTCGCGTTGCTGTCGGTGCGCTCCAGTGGTCCCGCAAATAGCCCGGATCCACCCGATACCCGGCTACTACGCGCCACCATTCGGGCGCGCTGGCGGCGTTGCCGACGCTTGACGGGCGGCACAGCATGTCTGCGCGCCGGCGCCGTGCCAGCACACCCGACTGGTGAGGCTCGGCTACGCCGCTCATCGGTGGATCCGGGTTTACCGAGGATCCGCTGAATTCTGCCGGGTGAATCGCCCCGGGTTTGGCGGAGACTCGATTACTTGGATCCAGTCCCGGTCGGGACGGGTTCTTGAGGGTAGTGCTCGGGGGTGATGCTGGCCCAGTGGTTGGCTTCGAACTCGGCGGGTGGGACAAGTCCGAGCTCGCCGTGAAGGCGCCTGTGGTTGAACTTATGCGGGTGATCGACGTCAAGGACATCGTCATGAGGCGTCGTGGTCGAGGCGGTCGAGCAGCCCGTCGAAGACTTTGGTCCGAGCGACTTGTCCCTTGCTGGCGGCGTCCTCGCGTTGTGCTTGAAGGGTGGGGCGGAACTCGATGGTCGTGACGAAGAAGGTGCAGCTCTCGCAGATCGACTCGAAGTGGCAGTCCATCTCCACGGGTCGGGCGCAGTAGCCGTTGCCGAGCATCCGGCGGTGCATCTCGCCGCGGAGTTTGCGCATCTCGGTGCCCTCGTCGTCGCTGGCGAGCTGCCGGGGTTGGTCGTAGAGGGCTTCGACCTTCTCGGTGACGGCGAAGTACTCCTCGGCGACGGTCTTGTCGGCGATGCGGGCGTAAACCATCGTCATCGCGAGCGTCTTGTGGCCGAGCAACGCGGCGATGGCGTCCAGGCTCATGCCGCGGTTGATCGCCTGGGTGGCCAGGGTGTGGCGCAGCTGGTGGGCAGTGACGTGTCCAATCCCTGCCTGGGTACTGATCCGGTCCAGGGCGGTGGCGACCCGCAGCGAGGTGACCGGCCGGTTGCGTTCGAGGAGCAGCAGGTTCGACCGCAGCCCGGTGGGACGGTGGTGGGCGATCCAGTCGTCGAGCATCTCCTTGAGCTGGGGATGCAACGGGATGTAGCGGTCGTTGTGGAGCTTGCCGACCGGGATCCGCAGCCAGAACGCGGAACCGATCTGGACGACGGCGTCGACGGTGAGGGCGAGCAGTTCGCTCTTGCGGATCCCGGTGCGGGCCAACAGCTCGACGATCAGCCGGGACAGCGGGTCGGGGTCAGCTCGGGAGGCACGCATCAACTTCGTGGCAGCGGCGTCGTCGAGGAAACGCGGTAGGGGTTTGTCGACGATGGGCAGGTCTCCGGCGAAGATCAGTGGCCGCTGCGGCGGGTTCGGGTAACCCCACTCGGTGGTCCGGTCGAAGAAGCAGTGCAGGTTGATCAGCCGGTTCTTGATGCTGACCCGGCTCAGCGGCTTGCCGGTGTAACGGGCGTGCTTGGTCGAGACCCAGGCCTTGTAGTCCTCGATGTGGCGGCGTTCGAGGTCGGTGCAGCTGGCCACTTCGGGGTGTGCGGTCGCGAGCCAGGTGCCGAACTCGCGAAGGTCGGTCTCGATGTGCTTGACCGTCGCCGGTCGCAGGCTGAGCTCGACCTGGGCGACATAGCGGCGGGCGTTCTCGGCGACTCCGGGAGCGACCACAGCCCAGCCGGTGACTGAGACCGGTGGACGACGCGGTGGACGACGGTGGCTGTCGAGCCGCCCGGCGTGGAACAGGGTCAGCCGGAGTCGATAGAAGATCGAGGTCATGTTGCGGCCGGACTCTGGCTTCCCGCGCGAGACGTAGGCACCGATGACCGCGGTCGACGCGTGCTCGAAGTCAGAATCGCCGACCTCCTCCAGCGGTGTCCCGGTGACGGCGGTGATCATCGCCAACGCGTTCCACTGCAAG
>JAUYLL010000007.1 GCA_030698375.1 Nocardioides sp.
CGTAGACCTCACCCTCGAGGAGGGCCGGGAGCTCGCGGTGCTTGGTCCCTCGGGCTGCGGCAAGTCCACGCTGCTGCGCGCGGTCGCCGGTCTCGAGCGGCTCGCTGCGGGCCGGATCGTCGTGGACGGCCGGGACCTGGCCGGCGTACCCACCCACCGGCGCGGGTTCGCGCTGATGTTCCAGGACGGCCAGCTCTTCGAGCACCGCACGGTCGCCGAGAACGTCGGTTACGCGCTGCGCCTGCGCCGCCGACCGCGCGCCGAGGTGGCCACCCGGGTCGAGGAGCTGCTCACGCTCGTCGGGCTCCCGGCGTACGGCGGACGGGCCCCGGCCACGCTCTCGGGTGGCGAGCGGCAGCGGGTGGCCCTCGCCCGGGCGCTGGCCACCGAGCCTCGTCTGCTCCTGCTCGACGAGCCGCTCTCGGCGCTCGACCGCAGCCTGCGCGAGCACCTCGCGGCCGAGCTGCGGGAGATCCTCGTCGCGGCCGGCACGACCGCGGTGCTGGTCACCCACGACCACGAGGAGGCCTTCGCCGTCGCCGACGAGCTGGCGGTCATGCGCGGTGGTCGTCTCCTGCAGCACGGCACCCCGGACGACGTCTGGCGGCACCCCGTCGACGGGGAGGTCGCGCGCTTCCTCGGCTACGCCACCGTCCTGGAGGGCGCTGCTGCCCAGCCGGTCCACGACGCCCTGGGCTCCGGCTCGACGGGGGCGATCGCGCTGCGCCGCTCGGCGCTCCGCGTCGCCGCCGAAGGCCCGCTGTCGGCCGAGGTGCTGGGAGTGCGGGCGACCCCCGACCTCACCCGGGTGCGGGTGCGGGTGGAGGGCGTCGGCGAGCTCGACGCGGTGGCCGACCCCGCGGACCCGCCCGCGCCGGGGAACCGCGTGCGCCTGGCCGTCGACCCGGGTCGCCTGGCGCTCGTGTGAGGGCAGCCGGCACGGCCCCTAGACTCACCCCCGTGACGCGGCACGCCTATGGCCTCCTGGTGGGGATTGCGGTCCTCACCGGCGGCCTGGCCGTCGTGGTGGGGGCGAGCCTCGGCCAGCCGTTGCGCGACCCCGAGGGCTTCCTCGGTCCGACCTGGCTGCGCATCCCGCTCCTGCTCCTGGGCGCGTTCCTCGCCGACCTGCTGCCGTTGCCGCTCTACCGGGCGCGGTTCCGGTTCAAGGCACTCCCCGCAGAGATCCGCAAGCGGTGGCACGAGCATTGGACCCGCGAGCGAATCATGCTGGTCGTGATGGGGTTGGTCTTCTTCTACCTCACCTACGTCGGCTACCGGAACCTGAAGTCCTACCTGCCGTTCATCCGCGGTGACATCCAGGACTACGGGCTGCGCGAGTTCGACCTGCTGCTCTTCTTCGGCGCCGATCCCGGCGTGCTCATGCAGCAGGCGATCGGGTTCGAGTGGATGGCCCACTTCCTGTCCTTCATCTACCTGGCCTACCTCCCGCTGGTGCCGCTCACGCTCACCGCGTGGTTGGTCTGGTCGCGCAACATCAGCTTCGGCTACTGGTTCGTCACCGCGAACGCGATGTGCTGGGCCCTGGGGACGGCGACCTACTACATGATCCCGTCGCTCGGCCCGGTCTTCCACTTCCCCTGGCTCTTCGCCGATCTCCCGGTCACCGGGGTGACGGCGCTCCAGGAGTCGTTGGCCAGTGGCCGCGTGCGGGTGCGCTTCAACCCGATGGGGGAGTCCGTCCAGAGCGTGGCCGGCTTCGCCTCGCTGCACACCGGCATCACCCTCGTCGTCGCGATGGTGGCCCAGTACACGCTGCGCAGCCGGGTGCTGAAGTTCCTCACCTGGGCGTTCTTCGGGCTCACCGTCGTCGCGACCATCTACTTCGGGTGGCACTACGTCGCCGACGTGATCGCCGGTGTCGTCATCGCGGTGATCTCGGTTTGGTTGGGTGCGCTCGCGACCGGGCAGAAGTTCGATCGCCGCGGCCGGTCGTCGCACCCCACGACAACCAGCGGCGAGGTCCCGGTCGAGGTCACCGAGCACTGACCCGCCTTCTCGGTGCAGATCACGTTTGGTGCCCCCCGCCGATACGGCAGAGTAGGTCCATGACGACCTACGAAGCACCCGTGATCGACGTCCCGGGGCTCACCCGGATCCTCGACGGCACCTACGTCGAGGTCCGTGAGATGGTTCGCCGCAACCTGGTGGAGCACGCCGCGATCCTCGACGAGGCCCAGGAGCTGGACCGGGCGGCGTACCGCGACCGCGTCCTCGACGTGGTGCTCGACATGGCGAAGGCGGGCCAGACCGGGCTCGGGTTCCCGACCGAGCACGGCGGAGGCGGTGACATCGGCGCCTCGGTGGCTGCCTTCGAAACGCTCGCCCTCGGCGACCTCTCGGTGCTCACCAAGGTCGGTGTCCAGTTCGGGCTCTTCGGCGGCGCCATCCTCCAGCTCGGCACCCAGCACCACCACGACGCCTACCTCACCGACCTCATCGAAGGCCGGCTGCTCGGCTGCTTCGCAATGACCGAGACCGGCCATGGGTCGAACGTCCAGGAGCTCGGCACCGTCGCCCGCTACGACATCGACGCCGGCGAGTTCGTCATCACCACCCCCGACGACTCCGCCCGCAAGGACTACATCGGCAACGCCGCGGCCCACGGTCACATGGCGGTCGTCTTCGCCCAGCTCGAGATCGGCGGCGAGTCCGAGGGCGTGCACGCGTTCGTCGTCCCGATCCGCGACGAGGCCGGCAACCCCGCCCCCGGGGTGCGGATCGAGGACTGCGGCCACAAGATCGGGCTCAACGGCGTGGACAACGGCCGGCTCTGGTTCGACGAGGTGCGGGTGCCGCGCACCGCGCTGCTCGACCAGTACGCCCAGGTCAGCGAGACCGGGGTCTACTCCTCGTCCATCGAGAACCGCAACCGGCGCTTCTTCACCATGCTCGGCACCCTCGTCCAGGGCCGCGTGTGCGTCGGGGGCGCCGGCATCAACGCCGCGAAGGTCGCCATCGCGATCGCGGTCCGCTACGGCCTGAAGCGCCGCCAGTTCGCGGCCTCCGACCCCGACACCGAGGAGCTGATCCTCGACTACGGGCTGCACCAGCGCCGGCTCTTCCCCCTGCTGGCGTCGACCTACGCGATGCACTTCGCCCAGGACGTGCTCGCCGCCGACCTGCACCGGGTCTTCAGCGACCCCGACGTCCCTGACGTCGATCGCCGCGCTCTCGAGGCGAGGGCCGCCGGCACCAAGGCACTCGGGACCTGGCACGCCTCCCGCACCATCCAGGAGTGCCGCGAGGCCTGCGGGGGCGCGGGCTACCTGTCGGCGAACCGGTTCGACGCGCTGCGCGCCGACACCGACGTCTTCACGACCTTCGAGGGCGACAACCACATCCTGCTGCAGCTGGTCGCGAAGGGCCTGCTCACCGACTACAGCAGCGAGTTCGAGGACATGGACCAGTTCGGGATGGTCCGGTTCGTGGCCGGCCTCGCGGTGGAGACCGTCATCGAGCGCACCAACGTGCACAAGCTCCTCGAGCGCATCCGCGACGTCATCCCCGGCGGCGAGACGGATGAGTGGGACCAGGAGGCCGGCCTGCTCGACCCCCAGTACCAGCTGACGATGCTCCGCTGGCGCGAGGAGCACATGCTGGGTGGGGTCGCGCGCCGGCTCAAGCGCGGCATGGACAACGGGATGAATCCCGGTGACGTGTTCAGCCGGGTCCAGGACCACGTCATCGGCGCGGCCCGTGCCCACGTCGAGCGCCTCGTGCTCGAGGCCTTCGTCGAGCGCACCGCCGCTCTCGAGGACGGCCCCGAGAAGGTCGCCCTCAACCTCATGTGCGACCTCTACGCCCTCAGCACCATCGAGGCCGACCGGGCCTGGTGGATGGAGCACGGCCGGTTGACCAGCCAGCGTGCGAAGGCGATCTCGCGGGAGGTCAACGACCTGTGTCGCAAGGTGCGGCCGATCGCCCGCGACCTCGTCGACGCGCTCGGGGTGCCCGACGAGATGCTCCGCGCGGAGATCATCGCCGACTGAGAAGCCGCAGGCGGGGCCCGGTGCATCCGGTCGGCGCGGCTGGGTACCGGCCCGCCATGACGACACGCGGAAGCGGTGGGTGGGCAGGGGGCCGACGCCCGCCCTCGAAGGCCTCCGGCTTGCTCTACGGCCTCGGGCTCGGCGGCTTCGTCGACGGCATCCTGCTGCACCAGGTGCTGCAGTGGCACCACATGGTCAGCGCGGTGCCGGCATACCCGGTCGACACGGTGGCCGGACTGGAGGCGAACACTCTCGCTGATGGCTTCTTCCACGTCGCCACCTGGTTCTTCGTGGTCGGCGGCGCGCTCGCTGCCCTGCATGCCTGGCGCCCAGGGCCGCGTCGCGCCGAGCTGGGGCTCGTGGTCGGTTGGCTGTGGCACCGGGCGGGACTGCGCTCGATGGAGGTGCACGCCGCGCAGGTTCGTTGAGACAGCGAAGGCCCGGGTCGCGATGCCTGCCGTGACCCGGGCCCTCGTCGTGCGGGGTATGCGTGTGCTCAGTGCGCGGAGGGGTTGTCCTTCGCACGCTGGAACGAGGCGCGGACCTCATTCTCGGCGTCGGTGCGGCCGACCCACTCCGCGCCCTCGACGGACTTGCCGGGCTCGAGGTCCTTGTAGACCTCGAAGAAGTGCTGGATCTCCAGGCGGTCGAACTTGGAGACGTGGGAGACGTCGCGCAGGTGCTCCAGGCGAGGGTCGGTCGCGGGCACGCAGAGGACCTTGTCGTCGCCGCCGGCCTCGTCGGTCATCCGGAACATGCCGATCGCGCGGCACTTGATGAGGCACCCGGGGAAGGTCGGCTCCTGGAGGATGACCAGCGCGTCGAGCGGGTCGCCGTCCAGCCCGAGGGTCTCCTCGATGTAGCCGTAGTCGGCGGGGTACTGCGTCGAGGTGAACAGCGTCCGGTCCAGACGGATGCGCCCGCTCTCGTGGTCGACCTCGTACTTGTTGCGCTGACCCTTGGGGATCTCCACCAGGACGTCGAACTCCACGCTGTGCCTCCGCTCGTGCGGCCTGCGTTCCTCGCCGGCCGGGTGTCTGCCTCGGACTGCCGGGATTCTTGCCCGTGTCCGTCGACGGTTAGTCTCCCGCACGACGGTGCCGAGGGTGCAAGCGAGGGGGGTGGGCGTGGCCGGACGTGACGAACGCCACTCTGCCGCGCCCCCGCCGCACGCCGCCGCGGTCCGGCCCCGGTGGCGCCGGGCCCCCGTGGTGGTCGTGCTGGCCCTGCTGGTGGCTGCGGGCGCGGGCCTCGAGCTCGACGCGGGGCCGCGCTGGCTGGGCTGGGACTGGCCCTCGCCGGTGGACGAGCCGGCGGCGGTCTCCCCTCCCGAGGGCCTCGACCTGCCTGCGGTCCAGCGGGCGGTCCCGGTGGCGGAGCCCCTGACCGCTGCTGGCGAGCTCGACCCCGCCGCCGTACGTCGGACCCTCCGGCCGTTCCTGCGGCGCGGTGACATGGGGCGGCGCCTGTCCGTCGCGGTGGCCCCGCTGGGCTCCGCCGACCCCGTCGTCGAGGTGGGGGCAGCCCGGGTGGTGCCGGCGTCGACGATGAAGCTGGTCACCGCCGTCGCGGCCCTCGAGGCCCTCGGCGAGGACCGGACCTTCCGCACCACCGCCGTCTCGGTCCCCGGGACCCGGCGGGTGACGCTCGTCGGAGGTGGCGACCCGCTGTTGGTGCGGGAGCAGCCCGCCGCGGACCCGCCGTACCCCCCGCGGGCCGACATCGTGACCCTCGCCGCGAGCACCGCGGCCGCGCTACGCGCGACTGGTCGGACCCGGGTGCGCCTCGCCTACGACGCCTCGCTCTTCGTCGGCGAGCGGGTCAATCCCAGCTGGCCGCCGAGCTACGTCCCCGCCGACGTGGTGGCCCCCATCTCCGCGCTCTGGGTCGACCGGGGACGGGTCGAGCGCGGCGGTGACGTCGCCGCCGATCCCCCGCTCGACGCGGCGCGGGCCTTCGCCGCGGCGCTCGAGGAGGCGGGCATCACCGTCGTCGGTCGGCCCCGCGAGCGGGTCGCTGCGGCCGATGCCACCGAGCTGGCTGCCGTCGTCTCCGCGCCGGTCGACCGGCTCGTGGAGCGCGCCGTCGAGGTGAGCGACAACGAGAGCGCCGAGGTGCTCGCGCACCACGTGGCGCTGGCCGAGGGGGAGGAGGCGACCTTCGAGGGTGCCGCCGTCGCGGTCACCGGGGTCCTGGAGCGTCTCGGCGTGGAGACGGCCGGCAGTGCTGTCCTCGACGCGAGCGGGCTGTCCCGCGACAACCGGATGGCCCCGGCGATGCTGCTCGGCGTGCTCGCGGTCGCCGCGGACGAGCCTGCCCTGCGGTCGGCACTGACCGGCCTCCCGGTGGCGGGGGCGACCGGGTCGCTGACCTTCCGCTTCGACACCGGCGACTCGGCCGGGCTCGGGGTGGTGCGGGCCAAGACGGGCACCCTGACCGGGGTGCACGGCCTGGCAGGCATCGCCACCGACGCCCTCGGCACGCCGTTCGCCTTCGTGGCCATCGCGGACCGGGTGCGGGCGCCGGGCGGGATCGGGACGGGCGGCGTGGAGCAGGTGGTGGCCCGCCAACGGGTCGACGAGCTCGCCGCCGCGCTCGTCGCCTGCGTCTGCTCGGTCCCGGAGGTCTCGGCCCCGTAGCGGGTGGGCAGCGCCCCGTAGGGTCGCGGCATGAGCGAACCCCGCACGAGCTCGATGGTCGACTGGGACTTCGCGGTGTCGGTCGGCACCCGGTTGGCCGGCGACGGCCCGGTGGTCTCGCGCACCGAGGCCTCCGACGCCGTCACGGAGCTGCGCGACGGCGCACGGCGCTCCACCGACCTGGTCCGTAACTTCACCGGCCTCGACGCCCCCGACGACACCGCGCCGGTCCTCGTGGTCGACCGGCCTGGCTGGATCCGCGCCAACGTCGACGGGTTCGCGCGCGTCGTCTCCCCCCTGATGAGCAAGCTCGAGGAGAAGAAGGGGGCGCCCTCGCCGCTGACCCAGGCGGTCGGCTCCCGGGTGACCGCGGCTGAGGTCGGCGGGCTGCTCGGCTTCCTTGGCGGCAAGGTCCTGGGTCAGTTCGACCCCTTCCACGAGCCCCACGGTCGGCTGCTGCTGGTGGCGCCCAACATCGTCCACGTCGAGCGCGAGCTCGAGGTGGACTCCGCCGACTTCCGGCTCTGGGTCTGCCTGCACGAGGAGACGCACCGGGTGCAGTTCACCGCCGTGCCCTGGCTCCGGGACCACCTGCACTCCGAGATCGAGGCCCTCGTGGGTGGCTTCGGCAGTGACACCTCCGCCCTGCTCAGCGATGGGCTCAAGCGGGTCGGTGACCTCCTGCGCGGCGCCGACGACGTCAGCCTGATCGACCTCTTCTCCACCCCTGCCCAGCGCGAGGTGGTCGACCGGGTCACCGGCGTCATGTCGCTGCTCGAGGGCCACGCCGACGTCGTCATGGACGGTGCCGGTCCCGAGGTGATCGCCTCGCTGCCGGACATCCGCGCCAAGTTCAACCGCCGCCGCAAGGGCGTCGGGGTGCTCGACAAGGTGCTGCGCCGGCTCCTGGGGCTGGACCAGAAGATGGCCCAGTACCGCGATGGCGCCGGCTTCGTGAACGCCGTCGTCGACCAGGTCGGCATGGACGGGTTCAACGCCGTGTGGTCCGAGCCCGCGCACCTGCCCTCCAAGGAGGAGATCGGCGACCCGGCCGCCTGGGTGCGGCGGGTCCACGGCTGACCATGGGCCTGGACCCCGACCGCGCGGCGGTGCGTGCCGGCGTACGGCGGGTGCTGGGGGAGGTGCCCGACGGGCCGGTGCTCGTCGCCTGCTCCGGTGGCGCGGACTCCCTGGCCCTGCTCGCCGCCGCCGTGTTCGAGACCCGCGGCCCGGGGCGTCCGGCGCGGTCGGTGGTGGGGGTCGTGGTGGACCACGGGCTCCAGGAGGGATCGGCCGAGCACACCTCTCGCGCCGTCGCGCAGATGGCGGGCCTCGGGGCGGACGAGACCGTGTCGGCCCGGGTCAGCGTGGAGAGCCGGGGACAGGGCCCCGAGGCGGCCGCCCGGGAGGCCCGGTACGCCGTCCTCGAGCAGGTCGCGGAGTCCTTCGGTGCCGGGCTGGTGCTGCTCGGGCACACCCGTGACGACCAGGCCGAGACCGTGCTGCTCGGCCTGACCCGCGGGTCGGGGGCCCGGTCGCTGGCGGGGATGCGCCGTGGGTTCGGCGTCTTTCGTCGGCCCCTGCTCGACGTCACCCGGGGCCAGAGCGAGGCGGCCTGCCACGCCGACGGCATCGACTTCTGGGCCGACCCCCACAACAGCGATCCCCGCTTCACCCGGGTGCGCGTCCGGGACCGGGTGCTGCCCGTGCTCGAGGAGGAGCTCGGCCCGGGGGTGGCCGCGGCGCTGGCCCGCACCGCCGACGCGCTCGCCGAGGACGCCGAGGCGCTCGAGGGCTGGGCGGAGGAGGCGTGGTCGGGGGTGGCGACACCGGGGGGCCTGGACGTCCCCAGTCTCGCGGCGCTGCCGGTGGCGGTGCGCACCCGGGTGCTGCGCCGGGCGGCGCTGGAGGCCGGCTGCCCGCCCTCGGAGCTGTTCCGGGTGCACGTGTCGGCCCTCGTCGGGCTGCTCGCGGACCCCGAGCGGGCACGCAAGCAGGTGCGCCTGCCGGGCCACGTGACCGCGCGCACGTCGGGGGACACCCTCCACTTCCTCGGCACCCCTGTGGGAGGCTGACGCCATGGACGCCTCCCACGTCGACGGTGACCTCGTCAACGTCCTGTTCACCGAGGACGACATCCGCGCCAAGCTGGCCGAGATGGCCGAGCAGATCCAGCGCGACTACGAGGGCAAGGACCTCCTCCTGGTCGGGGTCCTCAAGGGCGCGATCATGGTGATGGCCGACCTCTCGCGCGCCTTCTCCCGCCACGTCGAGATCGATTGGATGGCGGTGTCGTCGTACGGCTCGGGCACCAAGTCGTCCGGGGTGGTGCGGATCCTCAAGGACCTCGACACCGACATCTCCGGGCGTCACGTGCTCATCGTCGAGGACATCATCGACACCGGCCTCACGCTGTCGTGGCTCGTGTCGAACCTGAGCTCGCGCAAGCCGGCGTCGGTCGAGATCGCCACCCTGCTGCGCAAGCCCGACGCGCTCCAGATGAGCGTCGACGTGGGCTACGTCGGGTGGGACATCCCCAACGAGTTCGTCGTCGGCTACGGCCTCGACTACTCCGAGAAGTACCGCAACCTGCGGTCCATCGGCACCCTCGCCCCGCACATCTACTCCTGAGGACGCGCACGTCACGCCCTCCAGTTGGGTAGGACCTCCCCGTCGGCGACAATGGGGGCTCACCCCCCGGTGCCGGTAGCGTCGGGGGTTCCGAGGTGTCACGACGATCAGGAGGGCGGGGCGCGAGCCCCCACAGATGGACGTGAAGCGAATTCTGCGAGGCCCCTGGGTCTGGATCGTCATCGCGGTCCTGGGAGTGCTGATCGCCTTCCAGTTCCTCGCCACCAACGGTGGGTACGAGGAGATCGACACCTCCGAGATGTACGAGTACATCCGCGAGGGCGAGGTCGACGAGATCACCTTCGTCGACGGCGACCAGGAGATCCGCGCGACCCTCGCCGTGCCCGACGACGCCGCCGAGGGCGCCGAGGGCAGGCAGGTGCTCGCCTACTGGGTCCAGGGCCAGCAGCGCGAGCTGCTCCTCGCCACCCAGGAGGGCGTCGACGCCGGCGAGATCAGCAAGTCGAACTCCGAGAACCCGCGGCCCAGCTTCTTCGGCTCCATGCTGGCCACGCTCATCCCGTTCGCGCTGATCATCCTGCTCTTCCTGTTCCTGATGAACCAGGTCCAGGGCGGCGGCGGCCGGGTCATGCAGTTCTCCAAGTCCAAGGCGAAGCTCATCACCAAGGACATGCCCCAGACCAGCTTCGCCGACGTCGCGGGTGCCGTGGAGGCCATCGAGGAGCTCGGGGAGATCAAGGAGTTCCTCGCCGAGCCCGCGTAGTTGCAGGCGGTCGGGGCGAAGATCCGTAAGGGCGTGCTGCTGTACGGCCCGCCCGGCACCGGCAAGAAGCTGCTGGCCCGGGCGGTTGCCGGTGAGGCCGGCGTCCCCTTCTACTCGATCTCCGGCTCCGACTTCGTCGAGATGTTCGTCGGTGTGGGTGCCTCCCGGGTCCGCGACCTCTTCGAGCAGGCCAAGGAGAACGCCCCCGCCATCGTCTTCATCGACGAGATCGACGCCGTCGGCCGACACCGCGGCGCCGGCATGGGCGGCGGCCACGACGAGCGCGAGCAGACCCTGAACCAGCTGCTCGTCGAGATGGACGGCTTCGACGTCCGCGGTGGCGTGATCCTCATCGCGGCCACGAACCGTCCCGACGTGCTCGACCCCGCGCTGCTGCGCCCCGGCCGGTTCGACCGGCAGATCGGCGTCGACGCGCCTGACCTCGACGGCCGCCACAAGATCCTCCAGGTCCACGCGCGCGGCAAGCCGATGGCCCAGGACATCGACCTCCTCTCCATCGCCCGTCGTACGCCGGGCTTCACCGGCGCCGACCTGGCCAACGTCCTCAACGAGGCGGCCCTGCTCACCGCGCGCAACAACCAGAAGCAGATCAGCAACTACAGCCTCGACGAGGCCATCGACCGCGTGATCGCGGGGCCGCAGCGCAGCTCGCGGCTGATGAGCGAGAAGGAGAAGCTCATCACCGCCTACCACGAGGGCGGCCACGCCCTGGTGGCTGCGGCGCTGCCGGGCACCGACCCCGTCCACAAGGTGACGATCCTGCCGCGCGGCCGGGCGCTGGGCTACACGATGGTGCTGCCCGACGAGGACAAGTACTCCCAGACCCGCTCGGAGATGCTCGACAAGCTCGCCTACATGCTCGGCGGCCGGGCGGCCGAGGAGATGGTCTTCCACGACCCGACCACCGGTGCCGGGAACGACATCGACAAGGCCACCAGCCTGGCCCGCGCGATGGTGACCCAGTACGGCATGACCGAGCGGCTGGGCGCGATCAAGCTCGGCGAGGACAACTCCGAGCCGTTCCTGGGCCGCGACATCGGCCACAGCCGCAACTACTCCGAGGACGTCGCCGCGATCGTCGACGAGGAGACGAAGTACCTGCTGACCACCGCCCACCAGGAGGCCTTCGACATCCTCGAGGAGAACCGGGACGTCCTCGACTCGCTCGTGCTGGCACTCATGGAGCGCGAGACCCTCGACAAGGCCGAGATCGCGACGGTCTTCGAGCCGCTGCGCCGCCGCCCGGTGCGCCCGGCTTGGACGGGATCCCCTCACCGCAACCCGTCGGCGATCCCGCCGGTGGACGTCCCCCAGGAGATCCGCGACCGGGCGGCTTCCAACGGCGCCCCGCAGGGGGGCCAGGAGGGTGGCGTCATCCTCACGCCGCCGGGCTCCGGTGGCGACGTGCACGGCGACCCGGGGGTCAGCCGTGAGTGACGTCCGCCTCGACGGCGCCGGGGTGGACCGGATCAGCCACGTCCAGCCCGCCGAGGTGCCGCCGTACGACTACGAGCGGGCGGCGGCAGCGGTGCGCGAGCTGCTGCACGCGGTGGGGGAGGACCCCGATCGCGAGGGCCTGCGCGAGACCCCGGCCCGGGTCGCGCGGGCCTACGCCGAGCTGCTCTCGGGCATGCGGCTGCGTGCCGAGGACGTGCTCACCACCACCTTCGACCTCGGCCACGACGAGTTGATCCTCGTGCGCGACATCGAGCTGTGGTCGATGTGCGAGCACCACCTCGTGCCGTTCACCGGCGTGGCCCACATCGGTTATATCCCGAACGTCGAGGGGCGGATCACCGGGCTGTCGAAGCTGGCGCGGCTCGTCGACGTCTACGCCAAGCGGCCCCAGGTGCAGGAGCGCCTCACCACCCAGATCGCCGAGGCCCTCATGGGGATCCTCGAGGCCCGTGGCGCGATCGTCGTGATCGAGGCCGAGCACCTCTGCATGACGATGCGGGGCGTCCGCAAGCCCGGAGCCAAGACGATCACCTCGGCGGTGCGCGGCATCATGCACAACGCGGCGACGCGCTCCGAGGTCATGGCGCTCATCAACGCACGGTGATGGACGGTCCCGGCCCGCTGCCCGGTCCGGTCGCGGTGCCCGGCCTGCCGACGCTGGACCGGCCCCTGGTGATGGGGATCCTCAACGTCACTCCGGACTCGTTCTCGGACGGCGGGCGCTGGGCCGAGCCCGGTGCCGCGGTCGAGCACGGACGTCGGCTGCTCGCCGAGGGCGCCGACCTGCTCGACGTGGGCGGTGAGTCGACCCGCCCGGGCGCCACCCGGCCGGTGGTCGCCGAGGAGCTCGACCGCGTGGTGCCGGTGATCGAGGCGCTCGCCGCCGAGGGGGCCTGCCTCTCGGTCGACACGATGCGCGCCGAGGTCGCCGACGCCGCGCTGCGGGCGGGGGCACGGGTGGTCAACGATGTCTCGGGGGGCCTGGCGGACCCGGAGGTGCTCGCGGTGACCGCGGCCTACGAGGCGGCGTACGTCGCGATGCACTGGCGCGCCCACGCGGCGACCATGGCCGAGCACGCGCGGTACGACGACGTGGTGGGCGAGGTGCGCGCCGAGCTCGCCGAGCGGTTGGCCGCGGCCTGCGCTGCGGGGATCCGCGAGGACCGGGTGGTCCTCGACCCCGGCATCGGGTTCGCCAAGACCGCGGCCCACAACTGGGAGCTCCTGGGCGACCTGCCGCGGCTGGCCTCGCTGGGCCGACCCCTCCTGCTCGGGGTGAGCCGCAAGACCTTCCTGGGGGCGCTGCTCGCCGGCCCGGACGAGGCGCCGCGCCCGGTCGGGGAGCGCGACGACGCGACGACGGCGCTGTCGGCCCTGGCGGCCGCGGCGGGGGCCTGGTGCGTCCGGGTGCACACGGTGGCACCGACGCTGGACGCCGTACGGGTCGGCGCCCGGTGGCGCGAGGCCGCACGGTGACGGGCGAGTCGCACGAGGAGGAGTGGGTGCGCACCGCCCATGCGGCCTTCTACGCGGCGTTCGAGGCCGCTGACCTCGACGCGATGGAGGGGCTCTGGGTCGACGACGAGAGCGCGCTGTGCATCCACCCGGGAGTCCGCCCGCTCCACGGCAGCGACCGGATCCACCGCGGGTGGGCGGTGATTATGGCCACCACGCCGTACATCCAGTTCATCCTCACCGATGTCGAGGTCCAGGTCCGCGGTGACGTCGCCTACGTCAGCTGCACCGAGAACGTCCTGGTGGGCGAGGAGACGGCCGGTGCGCCGGCCGAGGGCTTCCGCAGCGGGCTGGCGGTCGCTACCCACGTGATGGTGCGGGACCACGACGACTGGCGGTTGTGGGTGCGGCACGCCAGCCCGGTAGTGTCGGGAGCCGACCATGAGCACTGACCTCCCCCTCTCGGCACCTGACCGCCTGGCGGTCCGGGGCATCGAGTGCCACGGCCACCACGGGGTGTTCGACTTCGAGCGGGAACAGGGGCAGCGGTTCGTGATCGACCTGGTCCTCGGGCTCGACACCCGTCCCGCGGCGGCCAGCGACGACTTGCAGGACACCGTCGACTACGGGAGCCTCGTGGCGGCGGTGCGACGAGGAGTGGAGAACGACCCCGTAGACCTGATCGAGACCTTGGCCGGACGGATCGCCGAGATCTGCCTGGCCGACGAGCGGGTCGCCTGGACTGAGGTGACCGTGCACAAGCCGGAAGCCCCCATCGACGGTACGTTCACCGACGTAGCCCTGACGATCACCCGGAGCCGACGTGACTGAGACACCCAACCCGAACATCCCGGACACCGACACCATCACCGGTGAGATGCACCCCATCCGCCGCGTGGTGCTCTCGATCGGGTCCAACCTCGGGTCGCGGTTTGAGAGCCTGCAGGGCGCCGTGAACTCCCTCGCCGACACCCCGGAGGTGTGGGTCACCGCCGTCTCGCCGGTCTACGAGACCGAGCCGGTCGACGCACCGGAGGGCTCGGCCAACTTCCTCAACGCGGTCGTGCTGGCCGACACCACCCTCTCGGCCCACACGCTGCTGGACCGTTGCCTGGCAGTCGAGGACGCCTTCGGGCGCGAGCGCACCTCGCCGAACGCGCCGCGCACCCTCGACGTCGACCTCGTCGTCGTCGGCGACCGCCGCTCGGACTCCGAGGAGCTCAAGCTCCCGCACCCCAAGGCGGCCGGTCGCGTGTTCGTCCTCAAGCCCTGGTTCGACGTCGAGCCCGACGCCGAGCTCCTCGGTGTCGGCCCCATCAGCGACCTGATCGCCGAGCTGGGCCTCGACGGCGTCGTGCTGCGCGAGGACCTCGAGCTCACCATGCAGTGACCTCCTCCCCGGAGGGTCCCGGCCACGACCGTCCCGAGGCGCGCCTGGGTCCCACGCCGGCCACGCTGCTGGCGGGTGTCGCGCTCGCGGGCGTCCTGCTGGGCGGCGTGCTGCGTCCGCTGTCGATCCGTGTCTCCGGCACGGCCCCGACGGTGGGCCTGCTCCAGGTGGCGGTGCTCTACTTCGTCGCCGCCGTCCTCGCGGGTGTCGCCTGGCTGACCTGGCGCTCGCTGCACCGGCGCCATGAGTACCTCGACCCGCACCGGGCCGTGAACCGGCTGGTGCTGGCCAAGAGTTGCGCGCTCGTGGGCGCGCTCTGCGCCGGTGGGTACGGCGGCTACGCGCTCGCCTTCGTCGGCCGCGCGGAGGCCGCCCTGGCCCAGGAGCGCATGGTCAACGGCGCGCTGGGGGCGGTCGCCGGCCTGTTGGTGACGCTCGCCGCGCTCGCCCTCGAGCGAGCGTGTCGGACCCGGGGTGGGGACCCGCGCGACCTACCCTGAGCCCATGGCTACTTCCCCCCGCCCGAGCCAACGCCGCCGTCAGCGCAGCGTCCGCCTGACCCTCGCCGTCTCCCTCCTCTCCGTGGCCGCCGGCCTCGTCGTCGTCGCGGTCTCGACCCAGTCCGTGGCCCTGCTCAACGTCGCCGCCGTGGGCGCCCTGCTGCTGGGCGCGTCCGCCGCCCGCATCCTCCACACCGAGCTGCTCCAGAGCCGGCGCGTGCACGCCGCGGACCGCTCCGCCCAGGCCCAGGCCTACCGGCGCCTGACCGACGAGCGGGTGGCCGAGAACGCCACGTTCACCAGCGCGATGACCGCGCGGCTGGCGGGCTCGGCCCGTTCCGTGCGCGAGCTGGAGGGCACCCTCGTCCTCGCCGAGCGCCGCGTCGCCGAGTCCGAGCAGAAGGCCAGCACCGCCGGCCGTCGCGCGCAGGCCGCCGAGCAGGCTGCCGTCGAGCTCCGCGAGGCGCTCGAGGCCCGGGTCGCCGAGCTGGCCGAGAAGGCCGAGCAGGTCCGCGCCTCCGCCGAGGCGTACGCCGACGAGAAGGCGGCCGAGGAGGCCGCGGTCTACGCCAGCGAGGCCGAGACCATCGTCGACCTCCTCGCCTGGGACCAGCGCTCCCGCCCCGCCCCCACCCCCGCCCTCAAGCAGGCGTGAGGGGTCGGAAGTCACTACACGTGTAGTGACTTCCGTGCTTAGTACACGAAATCAGGAGGCTGAACCCCAGTTTCCTGTACACGGGTCGCGCCCTTGAGCGCCGTCCCGGTCCGCTCAGCTGACCGGGACGTCCTTGTGCCAGGACTCGCTGACGTACTTCGTCACCCACCCGAGCGCGGTGTAGAGCTCGTGGGCGCCGGTGGGGGAGTCGGCATCGACCTCGAGGCCGACGCGGTCGCGGCCGCGCTCGGCGGCGTCGGCGATGATCGTGTGCAGCAGTGCCTTGCCGACGCCCCGGCCCCGGGCGTTCTCGAGCACCCCGATGTAGGCGACATAGCTGCCGTCGGTCTGGCCCTCGTCCCCGCTGGACCAGGTGCCGACCAGCGTGCCCGCCGGCTCGGGGTCCTCCGTGCCGCCGGGGCCGTCGACGATCTCGGCGATCCACCAGTGGTCCCAGCGGTGGCCTGGGTCCTCGCGCAGGCGGTGCACGAACTCGTCGAAGGACTCCTCGTAGGAGTTGAAGTGGTCGGTGAAGGCGGACTCGAGGACGTCGTGCACGACCCGAAGATCCTCCTCGAGCGGCATCGTCCCGGCCTCTGTACCACCTTCCCGGCGCACCCGCCGTACGACGACTCCGCGCTCGCCGTCCACGGGTGCGAGCTGCTTCTCCTCCGGCACCACCGGGCGGCTCATCTGCCACCAGCTGCGCACCTTCTGGTAGCCGTGCTTGGCCAGCCAGGCGTGCTGGCGGTCGTCGTCGGCGAAGGCCGTGGCGTCGATCTGCTGGACGGGGAGCCCGCGGGCCTCGCCGACGGCGCGGGCCTGGGCGTCGCACCAGTCGAGGAGGACCGTCGCGCACCGGTCCGCCTCGCCAGCGCCCAGCGCGCGATCGACGACCACGATGGTGAGCATCCGCCCGGCGGCGCGGTCGTGGGCGCTGGCCCACCCGCGTGCGGTGCCGTCGGCGTCTCGGACCAGGAGGTTCTCGCGGGTGAGCGCCCCGGCGACCTCCACGCGGACGTCGTCCTCCGAGGAGCTGGCCCAGCCGCGGCCGCGCTTCTCGTGCCGGCGGAGCAGTGCGGTGAGGTCCTCGACGTCGTCCTCGGTGGCCTGTGCTACCCGCCATCCGGGAGGGAGGTCGTGCTGGGGCAGTGCTTCGGAGACGTCGGTCTCGAAGCGGTTGTCGTCCTCGGGCAGGCCGAGGTCGGGCTCGACGGTCTCAGGCTCCACGGGGTCCATCTTCCCCCACGACCGCCGGCGGGGTCAGCCTGTCTCGGTCTGGACCGACCGGCGCAACGCCCGGTGCACCCCGTTCGGCGTGAGGACACCGGCGAAGGCCGGGCCGTCGGTGACGCCGACCAGGGCCTGGTCCTGGGTCATCATCAGCGCCAGCGCCTCCTCGAGCGTCGCGCTCACCTCCAGGGTGCTGCCGAGCTCGGCGGCGCGGACACCGTCCAGCGGCTCGAGGTCCGCGCGGTCGATGCGGGTCACCGAGAGCCGGCGCAGGCCCCGGGCGGCGCCGACGAACTCCGCGACGAAGTCGTCGGCCGGATGTCCGAGGAGCCGGGCCGGGGTGTCGAACTGCGCGAGCCGGCCGCCGTCGGCGAAGACCGCCACCTTGTCGCCCATGCGGACGGCCTCGTCGATGTCGTGGGTCACCAGCAGCACGGTCTTCCCCAGCTCGTGCTGCAGCCGCACGAACTCGTCCTGCAGACGACCGCGGACCACGGGGTCCACGGCGCCGAACGGCTCGTCCATGAGCAGCACCGGCGGGTCGGCGGCCAGGGCACGGGCGACGCCGACACGCTGGCGCTGTCCGCCCGAGAGCTGGTGCGGGTAGCGGTCGGCGTACGTCGCGGGGTCCAGGCCGACGAGCGCCAGCAGCTCCTCCGCCCGCTCCCGTGCCTTGCTGCGGCCCCATCCCAGCAGGGAGGGCACGGTCGCGACGTTGGTGGCGATCGTCTGGTGGGGGAACAGGCCGATCTGCTGGATCACGTAGCCGATCCGCCGCCGCAGCTCGACCGGGTCCTCGTGGGTGACGTCGCGACCGTCGATCTCGATGGTGCCCGTGGTCGGCTCAATCAGCCGGTTGACCATCTTCAACGTCGTCGACTTCCCGCAGCCGGACGGCCCGACGAGACACACCAGCGCGCCACGGTCGACCTCGAGGTCGAGATCGTGGACGGCGACCGTGCCGTCGGCGTACGTCTTGCCGACCCCCGTCAGCCGGATCATCGGCTCCTCGCGACGGGCCTCTGGGCTACGGTCCATGGCTGTGACCCTACTGGCCCAGTCGGCGGAGCCGTCGTGCTACAGCCGCACGGTCAACGAGTGGATCTGCGCCGACTACCTCATCGACCGGCACCCCGAGCTGGTCGACGCCACCGTCCAGCACCTGGGGATCACGGTCGTCTCGGTCCTCGCCGGTCTGCTGCTCGCGCTCCCGCTGGCCCTGACGGCGCGGCGCTACCCGCGGCTGGAGTCCTCGATCCTCGGCTTCTCCACCGCGCTCTACACGATCCCGTCGCTGGCGCTCTTCCCGCTGCTGGTGCCGTTCACCGGGTTGTCCCCGCTCACGGTCGTCGTCGGCCTGGCGCTCTACTCACTGACCATCCTCGTGCGCAACGCCCTCGAGGGGTTCCGGGCCGTGCCCGACGAGGTGCGTGAGTCCGCCGTCGGCCTGGGCTACTCACCGCTGCGCCTGCTCTTCCGCATCGAGCTGCCGCTCGCGATCCCGGTGCTGATGGCCGGGCTGCGGGTCGCGACCGTCTCCACCGTCGCGCTCACCACGGTCGGTGCGATCGTGTCCTACGGCGGGCTCGGCAACCTGCTGGCCAGTGGTGTCCAACAGGACTTCAAGGCCCAGATCCTCGCGGCCAGCGTCATCTGTGTGGTCCTGGCCGTGCTGCTCGACGCGCTGCTGCTCACCACGCAGCGGGTGTTGACGCCCTGGACCCGGGGGAGGACGGCATGAACCTGCTCGGGGACGCCTGGGCCTACCTGGTCGACGGCGCGAACTGGACCGGCACCGGCGGGATGCTCGAGTTGCTCGTCCAGCAGCTCCTGCTCACCGTCACCGCCCTCGCCTTGGCGCTCGCGATCGGCCTCCCGATCGCGCTGTGGCTGGGGCACCTGGGACGGGGTGGCTTCCTGGCGATCAACATCTCCAACATGGGGCGCGCGATCCCGACCTTCGCGGTCCTCGTGCTGCTGAGCGTCGGGCCGGTCGGGGTCGGCACGCTCGGCCCCTACGGACGCGCCGGTCTCGCGACCCTCATCGCACTGGTCCTCTTCGCGCTGCCCCCGATCATCACCAACGCCTACGTCGCCGTGCGCGAGGTGCCGCCGGAGATCCGCGAGGCCGCCCGCGGGATGGGGATGCGCGGCGGGCAGGTCTTCCGCCGCGTCGAGGCGCCGCTGGCGCTGCCGCTGGTCGTCGCCGGCATCCGCCTGGCCCTGGTGCAAGTCTGGGCCACGGCCACGATCGCGGCACTGGTCGCCGGACCGGGCCTGGGCCGCGTGATCACCGATGGCTTCTACCGCAGCGACTACGGCAAGGGCCTGGCCGGCGCCATCGTCGTCGCGCTGGTCGCGCTGGTCCTCGAGCTCCTCGCAGCGCTGCTGCAGCGGGTCGCCGACCCGATGCGCGCGGTCGGCGCCGAGGACGCCTGCGACAGCGCCTCTGACGACGGGTCTGCTGCTACCGTCCCCAGCACGCTCGACGACACGGCGGAGGCCGGAGCTCCCCGGCCGACCGGACACGCGTGACCCTCGGTCACGGGACACAGAAGGTGGCACTCCCTATGCGACTCGCCCGCTCCAGCACGCCCCGCCGCGGCAGCGGCCTGCGCCGCGTCGCCGCGGTCGCCGGCCTCGCCGCGGCCCTCACCCTCTCGGCCTGCGCCGGTGACGGCCTCACGTCCGGGGACGGCTACGGGGGTGGCGGGGGCGACGACTCCTCGGCCGCCGGCGGCCCGGTGAACATCGTCAGCCAGGACTTCCCCTCGGCCAACATCGTCACCGAGATGTACGCCCTCGTGCTCGAGGACGCCGGCTACCAGCCGGACACCCAGTACGTCGGCAGCCGCGACGTCTACATGGCCGACGGGCAGTTCCCCGGGGCGATCGACATCGTGCCCGAGTACGTCGGCGCGATCGCGAACTACCTGAACATCCAGGAGAACGGCGCGGACGCCGAGCCGCTGACCGAGACCGACGCGGACGCGATGGCCGACGCCGCGGCCGACCTCGTCGAGGCGCGGGGGATCACGTTGCTCGAGGCCTCGGAGGCCACCGATGCCAACGCCTACTTCGTCACCGAGGACTTCGCCGAGACCAACGACCTCGAGACGCTCTCCGACCTCGGGGAGCTCGGTGAGCCGGTCGTGCTCGCGGCGGCCCCCGACTGCGAGGGGCGCGCGGACTGTGAAGGCGGGCTGAACCAGGAGTACGGCATCGACGTCACCCAGGTGCTGCCGCTCGGGTTCGCCTCGACCCAGACCTACGAGGCCGTCCTCAGCGGCGAGGCCCAGCTGGGTCAGACCAGCACCATCGACGGGTCGCTGGAGTCGCAGGGCCTGGTGCTGCTCGAGGACGACCTCGAGATCCAGCCCGCCCAGAACCTCGTGCCCGCGGTCAGCACCGAGTTCCTCGACGCGAACCCCGAGGCGGCCGACGTCCTCGAGGAGCTCATGGGGACCCTGTCCTCCGACGACCTCACCGAGCTGACCGCCCGCGTCACCGTCGAGCGCGAGCGGGCTGCCGACGTCGCCCGGCAGTACCTCGAGGACGAGGGCCTGATCTGAGCACGACCCGCACTACGCCAGCGCGTCGCCTCCCCCGAGGGGCGGCGCGCTGATGTCGTTGCCGGAGCGCGCCGCCTCGCGGCTGCGGGGTCGTCGGGGACGCCGCGACCGCGAGGTGGACGTGGCGGTCGTCGTCACCGTCTCCAGCACCGGTCTGCGCCACCTGGAGGCCTGCCTCGACTCCCTCGCCGGACCCGCCGAAGCCCCGGCCGAGGGTGCGCCGAGCGTCGAGGTCCTCCTGGCGCCGTACGGCGTGAGCCCCGACGCGGTCGCCCAGGCGGCGGGTCCGCGGGTGCGCGTGCTTCCGCCGGCGCCCACGGTGGTT
>JAUYLL010000009.1 GCA_030698375.1 Nocardioides sp.
CACCACCAGCGGGCGGGAGCGCGTGGGGCAGGATGGACGCGTGCGTGTCCTCATCGCCCCCGACAAGTTCGCCGGCACCCTCACCGCGCTCGAGGCGGCCGACGCGATCGCCGAGGGGTGGTCGCGGCACGCCCCGGCCGACGAGCTGGACCTCTGCCCGATGGCCGACGGCGGCCCGGGGCTCGTGGACGTGCTGCACGCCTCGCTCGGAGGTGAGCTGCTCGCGGTCACGGTGGACGGACCCTTCGGTCAGCCCGTGCCCGCGACGATCCTGCTGCGGGGGGACACGGCGTACGTCGAGAGCGCGCAGGCCTGCGGTCTGCACCTGACCGGTGGTGAGGGCGCTGAGCGAGCCTCCACGTACGGCGTCGGCGAGCTGCTCTGCGCAGCCGCCGAGGCAGGCGCAACCACCGTGGTCATCGGCCTGGGCGGATCGGGGACCACCGACGGAGGTGCTGGGCTGCTGGCCGCCCTGGGTGCCACCTCGGTGCCGGCGGACGCACTCACGGCCGGGGCGGTGGGTCTGGCCGACCTCGAGGCGGTGTCCCTGGAAGCGGCCGTCGGCCGGACCCGGGACCTGACGTTGGTCGCCGCCACGGACGTCGACATTCCGCTGACCGGACTGTTCGGGGCTGCCAAGACCTTCGGTCCGCAGAAGGGGATTCCCGAGGATCGGCTGGTGGTGGTCGACGCCTGGCTGGAGAGGTTCGCCGCGTTGACCGACCGTCGCCGTTCGCTCGAGAAGGGGGCAGGAGCAGCGGGCGGCCTGGGCCATGCGCTGTTGCTGCTGGGTGCGACCCGGTCGGCAGGAGTCGAGCTGGTGGCCCACGCTGCCGACCTGGCCGGGCGGGCACGCCGGGCCGACCTGGTGGTCACCGGCGAGGGGGCCTTCGACTTCTCCAGCCGCTCGGGCAAGGTGCCCTACGGCGTCGCCGAGGTGGCGGCGGAGGCGCTGCGGCCCTGTATCGCGCTCGCCGGGCAGGTCCTGGTGGGCTCCCGGGAGATGCGCGCCCTGGGCATCGAGTCGGCCTACTCGGTGGTCGACCTGGTGGGGGAGGAGCGTGCCTTCGCCGACCCCCGGGACGCGTTGGCGGCCCTGGCCACCCGCGTGGCGCGGAGCTGGTCCCGCGACCCCCGGTGACGCCGATCGGCCCGATCGGGGGAACGAGTCGGGGAATAGACGCGACTGTGCGACCATTGAACCGGTAGCAGTGATTCACCCGGACCAGTTGGGAGCCCACACATGACCGAGCAGGTCGAGACCACCGAAGAGCGCCGTACGGACCAGATCAACCTGAGCTCCGGAGCCGCGGAGAAGGTCAAGAGCCTCCTCGAGCAGGAGGGTCGCGACGACCTCGCGCTGCGCATCTCCGTGCAGCCCGGTGGCTGCTCGGGCCTGCGCTATCAGCTCTTCTTCGACGAGCGCACCCTCGACGGCGACGTCACCACCGACTTCGACGGGGTCACCGTGGTCGTCGACCGGATGAGCGTCCCCTACCTCAACGGGGCGATGATCGACTTCGTGGACAGCATCGAGAAGCAGGGGTTCACCATCGACAACCCCAACGCCGCAGGCTCGTGCGCCTGCGGCGACTCCTTCCACTGAGCTCACCACCACAGCGCTCACCACCACAGCACCCCCGGACCGACACGGTCCGGGGGTGCTGTGCTGTTCGGGGTTGACTCGGCGCGCAGCAGGCGCTGAGCGCGACTGCGGTTGAGCGCGGCTGCCGTCCCGGACCCGGCCGCTGCCGGCAGTGCCGGCCGTGTCAGTCGAGGTGCAGGTGCAGGGCGTTGGCCAGCCGCGCGGCCGCGTCGCTCACCGCGATGTCACGCTTGTGGATCTCGCGGGGGAAGTCCTCGAAGTGCAGGCTGGGGGCGGGCTCGACGGCGGCGCGGGCGGCACGCTCGAGCCGCGGCAGGTGCAGGTTGGTGCCGACCGCCTCGCAGTCGCCGTACATCTCGTGAGGGCTGGCGAGCTCGGTGTGGGAGAGACGGGAGGACGACGGGTGGCTGCTCATACCTCGACGCTATTGCCTACTACCGGGTACTCCCAGCGGTACCGGACGGTAGGGTTCCCGACCATGGCGCTGCTGATCACCGGGTCCATCGCGACCGACCACCTGATGTCCTTCCCCGGCAAGTTCTCCGACTCCCTGGTCGTCGATCAGCTGGACAAGCTGTCGGTCTCCTTCCTCGTCGAGGACCTGGAGGTACGCCGCGGCGGCTGCGCGGCGAACATCTGCTTCGGCCTGGGGAACCTCGGCCTCAGCCCCGTGCTCGTCGGCGCCGTCGGTGAGGACTTCGTCGACTACCGGGCCTGGCTCGAGCGACACGGCGTCGACTGCGACTCCGTGCACGTCTCCGAGACCCGCCACACTGCCCGGTTCGTGTGCACCAACGATGCCGCGATGGCGCAGATCGCCTCGTTCTACGCCGGCGCGATGAGCGAGGCCCGCGAGATCGAGCTGAAGCCGATCACCGACCGGGTGGGCGACCCGACCTACGTGCTGATCGGCCCGAACGACCCCGAGGGCATGCTCCGCCACACCGACGAGTGCCGGCAGCGGGGCTATGCCTTCGTCGCGGACCCGTCCCAGCAGCTGGCCTTCGGTGACGGTGAGCTGATCCGCCCGCTCATCGATGGGGCCGAGATCCTCTTCTCCAACGAGTACGAGGCCGCCCTGATCACGCAGAAGACCGGATGGTCGCGCGAGGAGGTGCTCTCGCGGGTCGGGACCTGGGTGGTCACCCAGGGCCCGGACGGGGTGCGGATCGACCGCGAGGGGGAGCCCTCGATCAAGGTGCCGGCGGTCCCGGAGATCGCGAAGGTCGAGCCGACCGGGGTCGGAGACGCCTTCCGCGCCGGCTTCCTCGCCGCGCTCAGCTGGGACCTCGGCCTGGAGCGCGCCGCGCAGCTCGGCTGTCTGCTCGCCGTCTATGTCGTCGAGCAGGTCGGCACCCAGGAGTACACCCTGTCCCGCGCGGCCTTCCTGCAGCGCCTCGAGACCGCCTATGGGGCACAGGCCCGCGCGGACATCGAGCCGCACGTGCGGACCATCCGCGCCTGACGGCGAGCCGGGCCACATCCCGGGCCGGAGCGGCACGCTCAGCGGGAGCGGCGGACCAGGAACACGGGGACCCCGTCGGGGGCGGTCTCCTCGCCCACGTACTCCTGCCCCCGCATCCGGCACCACGCCGGGATGTCCACCCGCGCCGCGACATCGGTCGACGCGACGGCGATGGTGCCGCCGACCGGCACCTCGGTGTGCCGCCGGCCGAGCTCGATGACCGGCAGGGGGCATCGCTGACCACGGCAGTCGAGCTCCAGGGCGGCGCCCTCCGCGGCCGTCACGTGTCCAACCCGACCTCGGCGCGCAGGGCGCGGACCACCCGGGGGAGGGTGGCCAGGAAGTCCTCGACCTCCTGCTCGGTGGTCGTCCGGGACAGCGAGAGGCGGACGTTGCCGTGGGTCAGGACCCCCATCGCCTCGAGCACGTGGCTCGGCGCCAGGGTCGAGGCGGTGCAGGCCGATCCGCTGGCGATCCCGAAGCCCTCCCGGTCCAGGGCGGTCACCAGGGCCTCACCGTCGACGTAGAGGCAGGAGAAGGTCACCAGGTGAGGCAGCCGGTCGTCGGGGTCGCCGACCACCTCCACGTCGGGGACGGTGAGAGCCACCTGCTCGCGGACACGGGCGACGAGCCGGTGCTGCCGGGACGTGGTCTCCTCGCGCTCGGCGACCACCGCCTGCAGCGCGGCGGCGGAGGCCAGGGCGGCCGGCACGTTCTCGAAGCCACTGCCACGCTCGTCGATCCGGTCGTCGCCGGGGAACGGGTTGCGCCAGCGCACCCCCTTGCGGACCAGCATCACCCCGACGCCGGCGGGGCCGCCCCACTTGTGGGCGGACGCCGCGGCCACCGCCCAGCCCGCAGGCAGGGGAGTGCAGCCGGCTGACGCGCAGGCGTCCATGAAGAGGGGAACGTCGCCCGCCTCATCGGCGATCTCGGTCACCGGCTGCAGGGTCCCCACCTCGTGGTTGGCCGCCTGGAGCGCGATCGCGGCGGGGCTGGACCCGGCTTCGGCGAGGGCCGAGCGCACGGTGGCGGGGGACAGCCGCCCGGTGCGGTCCACCGGGAGCCCGGTCAGCTCCGCGCCGGACCAGGTGCCGGCGTGCAGAACGGCCGAGTGCTCGACGGCCGAGTGCAGCAGGCCGGTGCCGTGCCTGGAGCGGCCCGACAGCAGGCCCAGCAGGCCGCGGTGGACCGCGTCGGTGCCGGACGTGGTGAAGGTGACCTCATCGGTCCGGACGCCGAGGCACGAGGCGACCACCTCGCGGGCGTTGTCGAGCAGCAGCCGGGCGGACCGCCCCTGGTGGTGCAGACGTCGCGGGTCGGCGTACCCCTGGTCGAGGGCAGCGAGCAGCACCTCCCGGGCCGCCGGATGCAGCGGCTCGGACGACGCCGCGTCGAGGTAGCGCTGGGCTCCGGCGCCGCTCGCCCGGGGGGCGGGGTCCGAGGCATATGTCACATGGTGAACCTACCGGGTGACCCTTCGCCGCGTGCAGCAGTGTTGTCCAGTAATGTTTCGCCTGTCGTGACCGCCCAAGAGAGAGGCTCGTTCGTGGGTCTGCAACTCCCCCTGCGCCCGGCACGGCCGGTTCGCCGGCTGGCGCTTGGCGCAACGCTGGGTATCAGCGTGCTGCTCCTCGGAGCGTGCTCCGCCGAGGACGGCAACGAGTTCCGCTGGGCGATGCCCGAGCTGCTCACCGAGCAGGCTCCGCACATCTACGAGCTCTGGAAGTGGGCGTGGGTCGCTGCCCTCATCACCGGTGCCATCGTGTGGGCGCTCATCTTCTGGGTCTCCTGGCGCTACCGACGCCGCAGCGACGACGACATCCCGGTGCAGACGCGCTACAACCTGCCGCTGGAGATCTTCTACACGGTCGCGCCGATCATGATGGTGATCGTCTTCTTCTACTGGACGGTCACGGTGCAGAACATCGTCCTGGAGGAGACCGACGACCCCGACCTCACCGTGGAGGTCGTCGGCCAGCAGTGGTCGTGGACCTTCAACCACGGCATCGGTGAGCAGCGGACGGTGGAGTCCAACGACGAGGGCGCGCACTACATCCAGCGCACGACCGACGAGCACCGCTACGACGAGTACGTCTACACCGCCGGCACCGCCAGCCAGGTCCCGACACTGGTCCTGCCGGTCAACGAGACCGTGCACTTCAACCTGCACTCGCCCGACGTGATCCACGGGTTCTGGGTCCCCGGCTTCCTGATGAAGATGGACGTCATCCCCGGTCGGGTGAACAGCTTCCAGGTCACCCCGAACGTCATCGGCGACTTCCGCGGCAAGTGCACCGAGCTGTGCGGGGTCTACCACTCCCGGATGCTCTTCAACGTCAAGGTCGTCTCCCGGGCCGACTACGACGCCTACCTCGACGACCTCGAGGCCCAGGGCAACGTGTCCGACGTCCCGCTGCTCGGCGGTGCGGACGCCCGCACCCAGGCCGGACTCGATTCCGACGACGACAACCACGGAGGCAACGAGTGAGCGCCGCCCCCGCTCCCGCGCAGAAGACCATCGGCCAGCAGGTCGTCCGGCTTCTCACCACCACCGATCACAAGCTGATCGGCAAGATGTACCTCGTCACGTCGTTCGCGTGGTTCATGATCGGCGGGCTGATGGCCATGCTGATCCGCTCCGAGCTCGCCTACCCGGGCCAGCAGGTCGTCAACGAGGAGCTCTACAACCAGCTCTTCACGATGCACGGCACGATCATGCTGCTGCTCTTCGCGACGCCGCTGTTCTTCGGGTTCGCCAACGTGATCATGCCGATCCAGATCGGCTCG
>JAUYLL010000022.1 GCA_030698375.1 Nocardioides sp.
CGATGGAGTGCCCGCGGACCTCCGGGTCGTCGTAGCCGAGCTCCTCGCCGGCGGCGATGCGGAACATCTCGCGGACGAGGTCGATGCCGGTGACCTCCTCGGAGACGCAGTGCTCGACCTGGAGACGGGTGTTGACCTCGAGGAACGAGATGGTGCCGTCCTGGGCCACGAGGAACTCGCAGGTACCGGCGCCGACGTAGCCGGCCTCGCGCAGGATCGCCTTCGAGGCGTCGTACAGCCGGCTCACCTGGTCGTCGGTGAGGAACGGCGCGGGCGCCTCCTCGACCAGCTTCTGGTGACGGCGCTGCAGCGAGCAGTCGCGGGTGGAGACGACCACGACGTTGCCGTGCTGGTCGGCCAGGCACTGGGTCTCGACGTGGCGGGGACGGTCGAGGAACTTCTCCACGAAGCACTCGCCGCGGCCGAAGGCGCCGACGGCCTCGCGGACCGCGGACTCGAACGCGTCGGCGACCTCGGACATCTCCCGGGCGACCTTCAGGCCACGCCCACCGCCGCCGAAGGCGGCCTTGATGGCGATCGGGAGGCCGAACTCCCGCGCGAACGTCACGACCTCGTCGGCGTTCTCGACGGGGTCTTTCGTGCCGGGGGCGAGCGGGGCGCCGACCTTCTCGGCGATGTGGCGGGCCTTCACCTTGTCGCCGAGGTTCTCGATCGCCGAGGGCGGCGGGCCGATCCAGACCAGGCCGGCGTCGAGGACGGCCTGGGCGAACCCGGCGTTCTCGGCGAGGAAGCCGTATCCCGGGTGCACGGAGTCGGCACCGGTCTTGCGGGCGACCTCGAGGATCTTCTCGATCGAGAGGTAGGAGTCGGCCGGGGTGGACCCGTCGAGACTGTGGGCCTCGTCGGCGATCCGCACGTGCACGGCGTCGCGGTCGGGTTCGGCGTACACCGCCACGCTTCCGATACCTGCGTCCTTGCAGGCCCGGATCACACGCACGGCGATCTCGCCGCGGTTGGCGACCAGGACCTTCTGCAGGGGCTTGACCTCGGGCACGGACACTCCTTGACGCTGGGCGGTGGCGATGGTTCGGAGTCTAGGGCGGTCGGTGCCCCACCCCGGGGGCGGTCCCGGGCAGCGGACGCCCCCGGGGCCCCGAGTGGCCGCCTCCGCGCGTGCGCGAGGGCCGTCACCTAGCCTGGGTGGGTGGGAAGCCCCTGGAACCGACTCTTCGCCGAGGGCGGTCGCTTCCTCGCCGTGGGCGGGGTGGCGACCGTCGTCGCGCTGGTCGTGTTCAACCTGCTGGTCCACGGCTTCGCCGGTTTCTACACCCCGCCCCTGGCGGGCTACGCCATCACCGGCTACGTCATCGGCCACACCGTCGGGATGCTCATCAGCTACACCGGGAACCGCACGTGGGCGTTCCGCGAGCGCGAAACGGTGCACGCCGACGGCGGCGTGACCGCGTTCTTCGTCATCAACACCGTCACCATGGCGCTGCCGGTGCTCGCGCTGCTGTTCAGCCAGAACGTCCTCGGTCTCACCGACGCCATCTCCGACAACGTCGCCGCGAACCTCATCGGCCAGCCGCTCGGCCTGGTAGCGCGGTTCTACCTCTTCCGCCGCTTCGTGTTCCGTCGCCCCGTCACGCTGATGCACATGAACCAGCATCCCGAGGACCTCGACGAGATCATGGCCGAGCTCGAGTCGCACGGTCCCGACGCGCCGCGGGTCATGCCCACAGATCCGTCCATCGCAGACCCAGCTCGGCGAGAAGGCTCCGCACGATCGGCAGGCTGACGCCGACCACGTTGTGGTGGTCGCCCTCGATCCCCGTGACGAACGCGCCACCGCGTCCGTCGACGGTGAAGGCTCCCGCCACGTGCAGCGGCTCCCCGGTGGCGACGTACGCCGCGATCTCGTCGTCGGAGACGGCAGCGAAGTGGACCCGGGTGGCCGCGCTCGTCCCGGTGTGCCGCCCGGCGGGGACGTCGACCAGCCAGTGCCCGGTGTGCAGGACTCCGCTGCGCCCGCGCATCCGACCCCAGCGCGCACGGGCCTCGTCGGCGTCCGCCGGCTTGCCGTGCACCTCGCCGTCGAGCTCGAGCACCGAGTCGCAGCCGAGGACGACGGCGCCGGATTGCTCGGGGAGCTCCGCGACGGCGCTGGCCTTGCGGCGGGCCAGCTCGAGCGCGAGGGCGGCGGGATCGGGCTCGGTCACCTGCGACTCGTCGACACCGGAGACGACCACACGAGGGTCGACGCCGGCCGAGCGAAGCGTCGCGAGCCGGGCCGGCGAGGCGGAGGCGAGGACGAAGCGGTCCCGCAGCGCGCTCACAGGCGGGCCAGCGCGTCGCGGAGCGGGTCCAGGCCCAGCGACCCGAGGTCGAGGGCCTGCCGGTGGAAGGTGCGCAGATCGAACGCTGAGCCCTGTCGTTGGCGGGCCTCCTCGCGGGCCTGGAGCCAGATCCGCTCCCCGACCTTGTACGACGGGGCCTGGCCGGGCCAGCCCAGGTAGCGCTGCACCTCGAAACGCAGCTCGGGCTCCGACATCGAGCTGCGGGCCAGCATGAACTCCAGGCCCAGCGCGGGCGTCCACCGCTCGCCGACGTGGAAGCCCCACGGGTTCTCGGGGATGGTGAGCTCGAGGTGCATGCCGATGTCCACGACGACCCGTGCGGCGCGGAATGCCTGGGAGTCGAGCATGCCCAGCCGATCACCCGGGTCGTCGAGGTAGCCGAGCTCCTCCATCAGCCGCTCGGCGTACAGCGCCCAGCCCTCGCCATGGCCGGAGACCCAGCACAGCAACCGCTGCCACCGGTTCAGCTGCTCGGTGCGGTAGACGGCCTGCCCGATCTGGAGGTGGTGGCCGGGCACCCCCTCGTGGAAGACCGTGGTGACCTCCTTCCAGGTGCTGAAGGACTCCTGGCCGGCGGGCACGGACCACCACATCCGGCCGGGACGGGAGAAGTCCTCGCTCGGGCCGGTGTAGTAGACGCCCCCGTCGTCGGTGGGGGCGATGCGGCACTCGATGCGGCGGATCGGCTCGGGGATGTCGAAATGCTTGTCGGCCATGTCGGCGAGCGTGCGGTCGGCGAGGTCCTGCATCCAGTCGCGGAACGCCGCCTTGTCGGTGAAGACCCGGGCGGGGTCGGCGTCGAGGGCGGCCGCGGCGTCCGCCACCCCGCCGCCGGGCACCACCTCGTCGGCGACCTGGACCATCGCCCGGTCCAGGCGGGACAGCTCGTCCCACCCCCAGGCATAGGTCTCGTCGAGGTCGATGTCGGTGCCGAGGAACCAGCGCGAGTGCAGTGCGTACTCCTCGCGCCCCACCGCCTCCCTCTCGGAGGCCCGGGGTGCGAGTTCGCCCTCGAGGAAGCGGCCGAAGGTCGCGACCGCCGCGGACGCGGCGCCGGCGTGCGCGCGCAGCTGGTCGACGAGCGCATCGGGCACGCCGGCGCCCATGGCCTTCGCGGCGAGGCCGGCGAAGAAGTCCCCTTCGCCGGTGCCCGACCCGGTCCAGCTCCGAGTCTGTGCGGCGATCTGGACCAGCTGGGGGCGTGCCGAGACCCGGCCGGCGGCGGCCTCGGCGAGGAGGGTGGCCCGGTAGCCGTCGAGGGCGTCGGGGACGGCGGCGAGGCGCGCGTCGATCGCGGCCCAGCCGGCCTCGCTCTGGGTGTCCATCAGGTCGAACGCCTCGCGCACGCTGTGCAGCGAGCTCGTGATCACCGAGACCCGCGACCGGGTGACGCCGGCGTCGTCGAGGGCAATCTCGAGGTCGCCGCGCTCCAGGAACGACTCCTTCGCGACGCGCTCCCGCTCGTCGGTGGGGACGGCGGCGCGTACGTCGGCGACCGCCGCGCGCAACAGCCCCGCGCGGGCGTCGAACCCGTCGGGGGAGAGGTCGGGCAGCCGATCCTCGTGGCCAGTGATCCCGGCGAAGGTGGCCAGGGTCGGATCCAGCGCTGCGACGTCGGCGACGTAACGGTCGGCGATCGCGTCGACGGGGCGGCGTACGGGGTGATGCTCGGTCATCGAGCCAGGGTAGGCGCCGTTTATCGTGGGCACGTGAGCGACCAGCGACCCACCTCCGCCTGGTCGCACCTCTTCGAGCAGTCCCCGCCGTCCCCCTCTCCGGCTCCGCCACCCCGGTGGTGGCTCCGGGCGGCCGCGGCTGGGGCACTGGCCATCGGCGTGGCCGTCCTGCTGAGCCTGGTGCTCGGTGTTCTCGGTTCCCTGAGGCTCCCGTGGACCGCGGGTCCCCAGGAGGTCAACCCGTTCGTCGGGCAGCCGACGTGGGCGGACCCGGGTTCGGGCGCGGCGCGGGCGGCCGCGACGGCGGAGGAAGCAGGCTCGCCCGACGCTGCCGTGCTGCGCCGTGTCGCCGACACCCCGCAGGGCATCTGGTTGGTGCCTGAGGAACACGGGGTCGACGCGGTGGCTGCCTATGTCGAGCGCGTCGTGGCGCAGGCGGGGGAGGCGATGCCCCTCCTCGTGCTCTACGGCGTCCCCGAGCGCGACTGCGCGGCCGGGTTCTCCGCCGGCGGACTTCCGGCGGCGGACTACCTGCCCTGGGTCGAGCAGGTGGTCCGGGGCCTCGACGGAGCGGATCGTGCGGCCGTGGTCCTCGAGCCCGACGCTCTGCTCGCGTCCTTGGAGTGCGGCGACGGCGCCGAGCGACTGCGGCTCCTCGAGGGGGCCGTGGGACTGCTCGCCGACAGCGACGCGACGGTCTACGTCGACGCCGGGCACTCCGACTGGCGGGCCCCGAACGTGGTCGCGGACCTCCTGCGTGACGTCGGGGTCTCCCGTGTGCGGGGCTTCGCGACCAACGTCGCCAACAGCCAGCAGGAGCCCGACGAGCGCGGGTATGCCGACCGGGTCGCGTCGCTGCTGGGCGACGCTGCGGGCAGGTACGTCATCGACACCGGGCGGAGCGGCGCCGGGCCGGGGGAGGACTTCTGCAACCCCCCGGGCCTGGCACTGGGGGCGGAGCCCGGCCCGGTCGAGGACGGCACCGGCATGGACGCGCGGCTCTGGGTCAAGCCCGTGGGGGAGAGTGATGGGCCCTGCGAGGGTGGCCCGCCTGCCGGAGTCTTCTGGCCGGAGCGCGCGGTGGAGCTCGCGCGGACCGCCGGGTGGTGAGGGTCCGGCCGCTCGCGGAGTCCACCCGAACGGAGGAGTCAACTGGCCGTGGGAAGGCTCGCGCGTTGTTACAGTCGCGGCATGGACGCCGGGATCGACCAGTGGGTCGCCGTGATCGTCGAGGACGAACCCGATGTCCGCGACCTGCTGGACACCGTGCTGACGCAGAGCGGGTTCCGCACGGTCGTCGCGACCGACGGGCCTGAGGGGATCGAGGCGGTCCGCGCCCACAACCCGCTGCTCACGACGCTCGACGTCAACATGCCCGGCATGGACGGCTTCGCGGTCGCGCGCCGGATCCGCGAGTTCAGCCAGACCTACCTGATCATGGTCACCGGCCTGAGCGACGAGATCGACGTCGTCTCCGGGCTCGAGGCGGGCGCTGACGACTACCTCGTCAAGCCGTTCCGCCCCCGGGAGCTCCGGGCCCGCGCCGAGTCGATGCTGCGTCGACCGCGTCACCGCACGGACGTGGATCCGACGCCCGCCCCGGTGCAGGAGAGCCCAGCGGCTCCGCCGGCGGCCGAGGAGACCTGGGCGCAGCAGGCGGTCCGCCAACTGACCGTGGACCAGCCGCTCCGTCCGGTGGAAGGGGCACCCGCAGGAGACCTGACGGCCCCGGCCGCTCAGCAGCCTGCTCCGCCCGCCACTCCCGCCACCCCGGCTCCTGCGCCCCAGGCGCCCCCGCCGGCCGTGCCCCCGGGCTACCGGGCACCGCCCCCGGCCGCAGCGCCGGCAGCGGCAGCACCACCCCTGCCCTACAGCCCCGGCCAGCAGGTCCAGCCCGCCGGTGGTTGGATCCGGCTCGGTGATCTCGCGGTCAACACCGACCAGCGCGTCGTCACCGTGGCCAACCGGCAGATCGACCTGACGTCGGTGGAGATGGACCTGCTCACCTCGCTGCTGATGTCGGGCCGCCGGGTGCGCAGCAAGGCGGACCTGGTGCTGACCATGCGCGGGCAGAACTACGTCACGGCGTACTTCGTCAACGAGGCCGACAAGCGCCAGGTCGAGGCCCACATCGAGAGCATCCGCCGCAAGATCGGCGACGACGCCGCCACCCCGCGCTGGATCGAGACGGTCCGCGGGGTCGGGTACCGCCTGGCCGTGCCGGACTGACCGGCGAGACCGGCGTCGAGCGAGGGCCGGGCGCGCTCAGTTGGCGTTGAGCGGGATGTCGGCGACCTCGGTGACCAGCGTGCTCGGGAAGATGGAGATCGGCACGCGCTCGCGGATCACCTTGCGGTAGTAGCGCTTCGTCCCGGCCCGCCGCTCGATCCACACGGTGGCACGGAAGGTGAGGTCGACTCCCTCGGTCGCCAGGTCCAGGGTCCCGATCTTCTGGTTGCGGATCTCGAAGGCGCCCTTCGGGGAGGTCACCAGCATGCCGCGCCGGTTGCTGACGGGCTGGGGGTCGAAGGTGATCTCCTTCGCCTCGTCCATCAGGTAGTAGGGCTGCTCGACGACGTTGTTGGTCGTCTTGGTCTCCGAGGTCACCTCGATGTCCTGGAGCCAGACCTTGCGCTTGGTGCGGAACGGGTCGCGCAGGCGGCGGTCGAGGTCGTAGGCCTGGAAGGTGAAGGAGAAGAACTTGTTCCCGCGGGGGTACCACTCGTTGGTGCGGGGCGTCGCCTTCGTCGGGTAGAGCGTGTAGACGAAGTCGAGCCCGTCGACCTTGATGTGGGACTGGTAGGTGCCGTCGTCGGTGAACTGCGACGGGTACGGCGTGGGCTCCGGGGCGGGGGTCTCGGTCACCACCGGCGCGGTCTGGGGGTTGGTCAGTTCCTCGACCAGGCTGCAGCCGGGGAGCGCCAGCACGACGAGCACGGCGAGCATCGCGGTGAGCTGCCGGCGGGGAGGGATGGGGAGGGACATCGAGTGCTCTCTTCTCAGACCGTGAAGCCCTGGTAGCGGCGGAGGATCTTCAGGGTCATCCAGGCCGTCTGCATGATGGTGATGATCCCGAGGACCGGCCAGCCGATGGCGAGGACCTGCGACTGGGTGGCGATGCTGAGCTGGATCCAGATCGCGACGAGGGCGCCGAGGAAGACGGCGAGGGCGATGACGGGGGCCCAGTGGCTGTTGCCGGAGCCTCGCTCGGCCTTGGCCTGGAGCGCCCAGTTGTCGGTCTGCGTCCGGCTGGCGAACTTGGTCCACGCACGCAGGAAGTGCCCCAGGCGGATCCACATGTAGAACTCAGCCAGGGGCAGGAACAGCGCGAACGCGTAGTCGCTCCGGTTCGCGGAGCGCATCGAGCGTGCGACGCGGAAGTTGAGGATCGTGGCGACGGTCGGGGGGATCAGCCAGAGCGGGTTGAAGACGAAGGCGCTGATCGAGAGCGACGCGGCCAGCAGCGTGAAGAACATGGTCCGGGTGATCAGGTTGGTCACCATCGACAGGTGCTCGAACCAGCGCAGACGCAGGTTCGGGTGGAAGGGCTGGCCCTTGGTGTCCCCCCGCTGGCCGGGCCACATGAGCTCGATCGCGCCGAAGTTCCACTTCACCTGCTGGGCGTCCAGCGAGCGCAGGGTCGTCATGCCGCCGACGTGGGCGCGCGCCCCTGCGCTGATCTTGGTCAGGTAGCCGGCGCTCTTGATCTCCAGCGAGAGCAGCGAGTCCTCGACCTCGCTGTCGCGGACCCAGGGGAAACGCTGGTGGGTCTGGCCGACGACGTCGCGCAGTGCCTGGGTGGAGAACAGCGAGAACTGCCCGCCGAGCACCGCCATGTTCCGGCCTCGCAGCAGATTCTGCATGTTGAACGCCGCGAACTGCGCCCGCTGACCGGCGACCAGGAACTTCTCGACCGGACCCTTCAGTGCGCTGTCGTCGATGCTGTAGATCGCGGAGATGCCGCCGATGCGGTCGTCGCTGGCCATCTCGTCGACCAGGGCCTGGATCGCGTCCGGCTCCGGGGTGGTGTCGCCGTCGACGCCGAGGAGGTAGTCGCATCCCTCGACGAGGCTGTAGCCGTAGTTGAGCGCACCGACCTTCTTGTCGGGGTTCTCGCCGATGTCGTGCACGAAGATCTCGGTGGACTGCTCCACGCCGGTCGCGTCCGGGCGCACGTGCAGCCCCGCGTAGTGGCTGGCGGTCTCGACGGTCTCGTCCGTGGTGTTGTTGACGATGACGTGGATGACCTCGGGGAGCCGCGTCTGGTTCAGCAGCGAGTCCAGCACGCCGGCGATGGTCTCGGCCTCGTTGTAGCAGGGGATCACGCACCCGACCGTCGGGCGGTAGACCGGCACGGCGTCGAGGTGGGCGAGGAAGGTGTCGGCGTACGCCATCATCCCGGGGTCCGGCGGCGGGAGCGTGCGCACGTACTGCGCCGGGGTACCGGCGCCAGCAGGTCCCGTCGGCGTGGTGGGCCCGGTCGGCGGGGTGGGCCCGGTCGGCGTGGTGGGCCCGGTCGGCGCGGTGGGCCCGGTCGGCGCGACCGGGTGCGGGCGCCGAGGGTCCTGGTTCGGGATCACCCGCCCAGTCTGGGCATCGCCGGGCAACGCCCGCCGAGGTTCGGCGCAAGGTTTCCGCAGGTTCCGAGCAACCTTCCGCGGAGGGGGTCAGATCAGCGCGGCAGGCTGCTGGCCCGCCACCCGCCCGGCCCGTGCAGGTGCGGGCCGCGCACGGCGCGCTGCGGTGCCGCCCACACAGGGGTCGGACGCGCAGGGCGCTCCCCGCCGGCGTTGCCGAGGGCGGTGAGCACCGCCGTCAGTGCGGCCACCTCCTCGGGCGTCGCCTCGCCCTTGACGAGGAACAGCGGGGGGCGCGGGTCCTGCGGCCCGTCTTCCTGCTCGCCCATCAGAGCGGAATGTTCCCGTGCTTCTTCGGCGGGAGCGTCTCGCGCTTGGTGCGCAGCAGGCGCAGGGCGCGGACGATCTCGGCCCGGGTCTCGTGCGGGGTGATGACCGCGTCGACGTAACCCCGCTCGGCCGCGAGGTACGGGTTGGCGAGGTGGTCGTCGTACTCGGTCACCAGCTCCGCGCGGCGGGCGTCGGCGTCCTCGGCCTCCGCCAGCTCCTTGCGGTAGAGGATGTTGACCGCACCCTGCGCCCCCATGACGGCGATCTGGGCCGTGGGCCATGCGAGGTTGATGTCGGCTCCGAGGTGCTTGGAGCCCATGACGTCGTACGCGCCGCCGTACGCCTTGCGGGTGATCAGCGTGACCAGCGGGACGGTGGCCTCCGCGTAGGCGTAGATCAGCTTCGCCCCGCGCCGGATGATGCCGTTCCACTCCTGGTCGGTGCCGGGCAGGAAGCCGGGCACGTCGACGAAGGTCAGGACCGGGATGTTGAAGGCATCGCAGGTGCGCACGAAGCGCGCGGCCTTCTCCGAGGCGTCGATGTCGAGGGTCCCGGCCAGCTGCATCGGCTGGTTCGCCACGATGCCGACCGGGCGGCCCTCGACGCGGCCGTAGCCGATGACGATGTTGGGTGCGAACAGCGGCTGGACCTCGAGGAACTCCTCGTCGTCCAACACCGCGGTGATGACCTGCGTCATGTCGTAGGGCTGGTTCGGCGAGTCCGGGATGATCGTGTCGAGCGCGCGGTCGACGTCGGACGGCGCGAGGTCGATCCCCTCGTCGTGCACTGGCGGCTCGTCGAGGTTGTTCTGCGGCAGGTAGGAGATCAGCGCCTTGACGTACTCGATGGCGTCGTCCTCGTCGGAGGCCATGTAGTGCGCGTTGCCGGACTTGGTGTTGTGGGCCCGCGCGCCGCCGAGGTCCTCCATGGAGACGTCCTCGCCGGTGACGGTCTTGATGACGTCGGGACCGGTGATGAACATGTTGGAGCTGCCGTCGACCATGATCGTGAAGTCCGTGACGGCGGGGGAGTAGACGTGCCCGCCGGCGCAGGAGCCCATGATCATCGAGATCTGCGGGATGACCCCCGAGGCGTGCACGTTGCGGCGGAAGATCTCGCCGTACAGGCCGAGCGAGACGACGCCCTCCTGGATGCGGGCACCAGCACCCTCGTTGATGCCGATGATGGGGCAGCCGGTCTTCATGGCGAGGTCCATCACCTTGGTGATCTTCTCGCCGTAGACCTCGCCCAGCGAGCCACCGAAGACGGTGAAGTCCTGGGAGAACACGCACACCTGGCGGCCGTCGATCGTGCCGTACCCGGTGATCACGCCGTCGCCGTAGGGCCGCTTCTCCTGCATGCCGAACGCCGTGGAGCGGTGCCGCGCGAGCTCGTCGAGCTCGACGAAGGAGCCTTCGTCGAAGAGCAGCTCGATGCGTTCCCGGGCGGTCTTGCGACCCTTGGCGTGCTGCTTCTCGACGGCCTTGGCCGACCCGGCGTGCACAGCCTCGTCGAGGCGGCGCTCCAGGTCGGCGAGCTTGCCCTCGGTGCTGTGGATGTCGATGTCGTCAGGGACCTCGGTGCCCGCGCCGTGCACGGGGTTCCTCGCTGCGCTCACGCAACCTCCTTCGATCGTGCGTCAATGTAGTGGTTGTGATGTTCGCCGAGCTCGACCGCCCACCCCTTGACCCCACCGCCCTCACCGAGGCGCTGACCCGGGGCGCGACCGTGTGGCGCGACGTCCGGCTGCTCGAGACCGCGCCGTCCACGAACGTCGTCGCGGCCGAGGCCGCGCGAGCCGGCGCCGGGGAGGGACTGGTGGTGGTGGCCGACCACCAGACCGCGGGCCGGGGGCGTCTCGACCGGGCGTGGACCACGCCCCCCGGCACGGCGCTGACCTTCTCCCTGGTGCTCGCCCCGGACGGGGTCCCCCTGCGTCGGTGGCCGTGGCTGCCGTTGCTGACCGGCATCGCCGTGGCCGAAGGAGTACGCCGGGCCACCGGCGTCGAGGCCGTCCTCAAGTGGCCGAACGACGTGCTGGTGGAGGACCCGTCGACGGGATCGGGGCAGGGCCGCAAGCTCGCGGGCATCCTGGTCGAGCGGGTCGAGCGCCCGGCTGGCGCAGTCGCCGTCGTGGGCATCGGCATCAACGTCGGTGCGCGGGCCGAGGAGCTGCCGGTGCCCACGGCCACCTCCCTGCTCCTCGAGGGAGCCGAGGGGCGGGCCCCCGACCGCACCGTGGTCCTGCGCGAGGTGCTGCGCACCCTCGAGGCGCTCTATCTGCAGTGGCACGCCGAGCAGGGCGACCCGGCGCGCGGCCTGCACGCCTCCTACGTCCGGCGCTGCGCGTCGCTGGGCAGGGAGGTGCACGTCGAGCTGCCGGACGGCAGCACCTTCTCCGGGCGTGCCGAGGCCGTTGATGCCGACGGCGCGCTCGTGGTCACCTCGGGGACCGACCGGCGCACCTTCCACGCCGGCGACGTGGTGCACGCCCGTCGCTCCCGCTGAGCGCCTCTGCCCCCGGCGCCGCGCCCACGATCCGTGCCATGATTCCGGCGTGTCGTTCCCGCAGCGCCTCCTCAACGACGGCGAGCACGTCGTCGTCTCCACGCGCACCCACGTGAAGGCCGTCTTCGTGCCCGTCCTGCTGGCACTCGTCGTCCTCGCCCTGGCGGCGCTGGGCACCTGGCTCGCCGATCGCCTCGAGGACGCGGGCACCGAGCGGATCGTCGTGGTGGTGCTCTGGGTGCTGGCGGCCGCCGCCCTGGTGTGGTGGTTCCTGCGGCCGCTCGTGGCCTGGCTGACGACGACCTACACGTTCACCAACCGGCGCTTCATCAAGCGCACGGGCTTCATCGCCCGTCAGGGCCGCACGATCCCGCTCAACCGGATCAGTGGTGTGGACTTCGAGATCGGCGTCGTCGACAGGGTGTTCCGCTGCGGGACCCTGGTGGTGAGCGACGCCAGTGAGAACGGCTCCGTGGAGCTCCACGACATTCCCCAGGTCGAGAGGGTGCAGATGCGCGTCGCGGAGGAGCTGCACCGCCTCTCCGAGGGCGGGCGCGACGATGACGGCACCTGAGCCCGGCGCCCACCCCGGTTCGGGGGCGGTGCCCGACGCCCTCGCACAGGCGATCGCGGGGCTCCCGCAGGGGGCCACCGGGATGACCAGCGAGGAGGTCGCGGCCGCGGCAGGCGTGGACGTGAACGACGCCCGGCGACTGTGGCGGGCTCTCGGATTCCCCGACGCCGGGGGCGAGGCGGCCTTCTCCGACGCCGACGCCCAGGCGCTCGCGCTGATCGCCGCGGCGATCAGCGAGGACATCGTCGACCTCGACACCGCTGTCCAGCTGACCCGAGCGCTCGGGCAGACGATGGCCAAGCTCGCGGACTGGCAGATCGCGACGTTGAGCGCCCGGGTGGAGCACCTGAACCGCGACGTCGAGACGCCGGGCTCCCTGGTCGAGGCGGCTCTCGACCTCCTCTCGGAGGCGGGGCCCACCTTCGAGGAGATGCTCGTCTACGCCTGGCGCCGGCACCTTGCCGTCGCCGTCGGTCGGCTCGAGGCGGTCGCCTCGCCGGGTGTCGGCCTGCACACCGCCGAGGTGACGGTCGGCTTCGCCGATCTGGTGAGCTTCACCGCGTTGTCGAACGAGCTCGACCAGGACGAGATCGGCGATCTCGTGGAGGTCTTCGAGTCGCGCTGCCACGACGTGGTCGCCGGCCGGCGGGGCCGGGTGATCAAGAGCATCGGCGACTCGGTGCTGTTCGTGACCGACGACGCGGTCACGGGCCTGCACATCGCCGAGGACATCGTTCAGGTCATCGGGCGCGACAAGCGGCTGCCCGACGTGCGCCTCGGCCTCGCAACGGGCGCGGTCACCCAGCGCCTCGGCGACGTCTTCGGTCCGCCGGTGAACCTCGCTGCCCGGCTCACCGCGGTGGCTCGGCGCAACCGGGTGATCGTCGACGCGACCACGGCAGCGCTCCTGCCCCCCGCCGAGTTCGAGACCCGCCCGCTGCCCGAGCGGCCGCTGCGGGGGTTCGGTGTGATGGAACCGGTCTCGGCGCGTCGGTTGACCTGAGCACGGGCGCCGGGCTCGGCGTCGAGACCTCGGCGCCGAGATGTCCGCTTCGTCTCGACCTGTCAGCGGGATCGATGGTCCGGACGCGGGGTGGACTAGCCCGTTCGGGTCGTTCGTGCCGAACCGAGGACGCGCGACCCGCCCCGCCCGATACTTGACCCGTGCTCACCGTCCAGGACGTCCGTGTCGACGTCGATGCCCGTCGTTGCTGGCGTGGCGAGGCCGAGGTCCGGCTCGCCCGCAAGGAGTTCGACCTGCTCGTCGCGCTGATCAGCCGCCCCGGCGAGGTGGTGTCCCGCGCCCGGCTGATGGAGGAGGTGTGGCAGACGACCTTCTGGACGTCGGCGAAGACGATCGACGTGCACCTGGGCTGGCTGCGACGCAAGCTCGGCGACGACCCCCGCCGCCCGACGCTGATCACCACCCTCCGCGGCCACGGGCTGCGCTTCGAGACCGTCGCGCCGGCGTACGCCGCAGCGCCCGTCTCCTGAGCCGCCCCGGGCCGCACGGGCCGCCCCGACTAGGCTGCCCGCCGTGCCTGACGACAGCCCGGCCGTGCCCACCCTCGCCGTCATCGGCGGGGGTCAGCTCGCGCGGATGATGGCCCAGCCGGCGATCGCGCTCGGCCTTCCGCTGCGGCTGCTCGCCGAGGCCCCGGGGGTCTCGGCCGCGCAGGTGGTCGTCGACCAGCAGGTGGGGGACCACCGCGACCTCGAGGCGTTGCGCCGGGTCACCGAGGGGTGCACGGTCGTGACGTTCGACCACGAGCACGTGCCGACGGAGCACCTGGAGGCGCTCGAGGCTGCGGGCATCGCCTGCCGTCCTGGCCCGGGCGCGCTCGTGCACGCCCAGGACAAGGCGGTCATGCGTGCCCGGCTCGGAGCGCTCGGCGTGCCGTGCCCGCGCAACCGGGTCGTCGCGGACGCCGACGAGGTCGCTGCCTTCGCGGCCGACGGCGACGGGTTCCCGGTCGTGCTGAAGACCACCCGCGGTGGCTACGACGGCAAGGGCGTGTGGGTCGTGGAGGACGGCGAGGACAGCGCGGCGGCGTTCGCGGCCGCGGCCGAGGCCGGCGTCCAGGTCCTCGCCGAGGAGAAGGTCGACTTCCGCCGGGAGCTCTCCGCGCTCGTGGCGCGCTCCCCGAGCGGCCAGGCGGCGGCGTACCCGGTGGTCGCCTCCACCCAGCGCGACGGCATCTGCCACGAGGTCGTCGCCCCTGCCCCGGATCTGGACCCCGACCTGGCGACCGAGGCCCAGCAGGTCGCGCTGCGGATCGCCGGTGAGCTCGACGTGACCGGCATCCTCGCCGTCGAGCTCTTCGAGACCCGCGACGGCCGGGTCCTCGTCAACGAGCTGGCGATGCGGCCCCACAACACCGGGCACTGGAGCCAGGACGGCGCGGTCACCAGCCAGTTCGAGAACCACCTGCGTGCGGTCATGGACCTGCCGCTGGGCTCCCCGGCGCCCCGGGCACGGTGGACGGTGATGGTCAACATCCTCGGCGGTGAGCGCCCCGTCTCCTCCCTGTACGCCGGGTTCCCCCACGCGTTCGCCCGGGACCCGCACCTGCGGGTGCACCTGTACGGCAAGGACGTGCGCCCCGGGCGCAAGGTCGGCCACGTCAACGCCTACGGCGACGACCTCGACGACGTGCTCGAGCGGGCACGTCACGCCGCGGCCTGGTTCCGCGGCGACCTCGGAGAGGAGAGCGAATGACCGTGCACCATGGAGGACCCCGCGTCGGGATCGTGATGGGGTCGGACTCCGACTGGCCGGTGATGCAGGCGGCCGCGGAGGCGCTCGCGGAGTTCGACGTCGCGCACGAGGCCGACGTGGTCTCCGCACACCGGATGCCCGAGGAGATGCTCGCCTACGGCAAGGAGGCTGCCGGTCGAGGCCTGCAGGTGATCATCGCTGGTGCGGGCGGGGCGGCCCACCTGCCCGGGATGCTCGCCGCGGTGACCCCGCTGCCGGTCATCGGGGTGCCGGTGCCGCTGAAGACGCTCGACGGGCTGGACTCGCTGCTCTCCATCGTGCAGATGCCAGCCGGCGTGCCGGTGGCCACCGTGGCGATCGGCGGGGCCCGCAACGCCGGGCTGCTGGCCGTCCGCGTCCTCGCCGCGTCCGACCCCGCGCTGCAGGAGCGGATGGTGGACTTCCAGGCCACGCTGCGCGCGCAGGCCCACGAGAAGGGCCAGGTCGTGCGCGGCCAGCAGGGCCGCACCGTCGGTTTCGGCTGAGCCGGGCTGACCCTGACGGCCGCTGACGGACGGGGTCAGCGACCCAGCGAGGGCCACTCCATCGCCGGGCAGGTGTCCATCACCATCGGCACGCCCGCGGCACGGGTGCGCTCGAAGGCTCCCGCGTCGACCACGCCGAGCTGGAACCAAACTCCCCGGGCGCCCACGGCGACCGCCTCGTCGGCGAACCGACCGGCCTGGTCGGAGCGGCGGAACACGTCCACGACGTCGATGCCGAACGGCACGTCGGCCAGGGTGGGGTACCCCTGCTCGCCGAGGACGGTGGGGGCGTTGGGGTGGATCGGGACGATCTTCTTGCCACGGTCCTGGAGCAGCGCAGCGATGCGGTAGGCGGTCTTGCCGGGGTCGCCCGACAGGCCGACGACGGCCCAGGTGTCGCAGTCCTCGAGGAGGAATCGCACGGCCTCGGGGTCCTGCCAGGTCTCGGTCGCGCTCGCGCTCATGGCGTCACGGTACGCGGACGAAGGAGCGGACTCGCGTGAGCGTGGGGGTGGCCGGGGAGGAGCCGAAACCGAAGCGCACGGCGGGACGCACGGGGGCCAGGCCGCCGAGATCGGCGCCCTCCCAGCGCGCCTCGACGCGCAGCAGGCGACGCACGTCGCGGGCGGCGTACCACTCGGTGCGGCCGTTGCCCGCGGAGCCGTGGGTGCGTACGCCCTGCATCAGCCGGCTCGCGATCGGGTCGACCGCGCGCGCCCAGCGCTCGCGGTCCCGCAGCGGTCGCGGGACCGCCCGCAGCGCCCAGCTGACCGGGTGGCGACGACCGGCGTCGAAGGAGAGGTCGAGGTCGTCGGTGCGCACCCGCCAGGTGACGCCCGGCTCGACGACGACGGGACCGACGCGCACCTCGTCGAAGGAGTAGGTGGCGGCCACGAAGGTGGCCACCTGCTCGTCGGGGGCCAGCAGGATCCGGTGGCCGTCGTGCCGCTCGAGCATGACGTCGGCGAACGTCCCGAGGGGGGAGTGGTCCCAGCAGCCGACGACGAGGCGGGTGCCGGAGGTGGTGCCGACGCCGGCGATGTGCCCGTCGAAGCGGTGCAGGATGGGGTCGGTCACATGCTCCACGGTAGGCCGGGCGGCCAACGGCAGAACCCCCCGTACGATCGGCCCTATGAGCGCCGAGTACCCCATGTACGCACTGTCCGAAGAGCACCAGGCGATCCGCGAGGCGGTGCGTGCGGTGGCCGAGGCCAAGATCGCGCCGCACGCCGCGGAGGTCGACGAGGAGGCGCGCTACCCGCGCGAGGCCCACGACGCGCTGGTGGCCTCGGACTTCCACGCCGCGCACGTCCCCGAGGAGTACGGCGGCGCCGGTGCGGACTCGCTCGCGGCCTGCATCGTCATCGAGGAGGTCGCCCGGGTCTGCGTCTCCTCCTCGCTGATCCCCGCGGTCAACAAGCTCGGCTCGCTGCCGGTGCAGATCGCCGGCTCCGAGGAGCTCAAGAAGCACTACCTCGGCAAGCTCGCGGCGGGCGAGGGCGGCTTCTCCTACTGCCTCTCCGAGCCCGAGGCAGGCTCGGACGCCGCGAACCAGAAGACCCGCGCGGTCCGCGACGGGGACGATTGGGTGCTCAACGGCACCAAACGCTGGATCACCAACGCCGGCGAGAGCGACTTCTACACGGTCCTGGCGATGACCGACCCCGAGAAGCGCTCACGCGGCATCTCCGCCTTCGTGGTGGAGAAGTCCGACGAGGGCGTCTCCTTCGGCGCTCCGGAGAAGAAGCTCGGCATCAAGGGATCTCCCACGCGCGAGGTCTACCTCGACAACGTGCGCATCCCCGGGGACCGCATCATCGGCGCGGAGGGCACCGGGTTCGAGACGGCGATGAAGACGCTGGACCACACCCGCATCACCATCGCCGCGCAGGCGGTCGGGGTCGCGCAGGGCGCGCTGGACTACGTGCTCGGCTACGTCCAGGAGCGCAAGCAGTTCGGCAAGCCGATCTCCGACTTCCAGGGTCTGCAGTTCCTGCTCGCCGACATGGGCATGAAGGTCGAGGTCGCCCGGCAGATGACGTACGCCGCCGCGGGGCGCTCCGAGCGCCAGGACCCCGATCTGACCTTCTTCGGGGCCGCGGCCAAGTGCTTCGCCTCCGACGTGGCCATGCAGGTCACCACCGACGCCGTGCAGGCGATGGGCGGCTACGGCTACACCCGCGAGTACCCCGTCGAGCGGATGATGCGCGACGCGAAGATCACCCAGATCTACGAGGGCACCAACCAGGTCCAGCGGATCGTGATGGCGCGCCAGCTGCTGGCCGGGGTGCAGTCGCAGCTCTGAACGTCGGTCGGCACGGTCGGCGGTGCTCCCCTGACCGTGCCGATCGGCCCGGTGCTCAGCGCGACGGCCGCTGCTGGGTTCGGTCCTTGACGTCGTCGATGGCGGGCGGGTAGGGGTCGACCATGACGATCGATCTCTTCCTCGTCGTCGTCGGGCTCCTCGGCCTCGTGGTCGCGGCGCTCTCCGAGCAGCTGCGCCGGCTCCCGGTCTCCGAGCCGCTGCTCGCCCTCGTCGCGGGGTGCCTCCTCGGGCCCGAGGTCGCCGGCCTGCTGGACCTCGCTCTGCTCACCGAGGAGCCGGGGGCGATGCACGACGGGGCCCGCATCCTGCTTGCGGTCTCGGTGATGGCCGTCGCCCTGCGCTTCCCGGCAGGGGTGGCGTGGCGTCATCGGCGTCCGGTCGCCGTGCTCCTGCTCCTGGCGATGCCGGCGATGGCGCTGCTGTCCGGGGTGGTCGCCTGGTGGTCCCTGGGGGTGCCGCTGGCCGCAGCGGCCCTCCTGGGGGCCGCGGTGGCACCGACCGATCCCGTGCTCGCGTCGAGCGTGGTGTCGGGACGCCTCGCCGAGCGCGACCTCCCCGACCGCGACCGCGAGTTGCTCTCGCTGGAGTCCGGCTTCAACGACGGACTGGCGTTGCCGCTGGTGCTCGCTGCCCTCGCTGTGGCGGGGGCCACCTCGGCGTCCTCCGCCCTGCTGGAGTCGGTGTGGCAGGTGGTGGGCGCGGTGGCCCTCGGTGCCGTGCTCGGCTGGGCGGGCGCCCGGGCGTTGCGTGCGGGGGAGCGGCACGGGGCGACCGCTCACGGGCCCGCCCTGCTGCTCACCCTCCTGCTGCGCCGGGTCCCCGTCCTGCTCGCGCTGGCCAGGCCGCTGCGACTCCGGCTCCGCGACGCGCTCTACCTGGGGTGGTTCGGCCCCGTCGGTGTCTCGGCGCTGTTCTACCTCACCCTCGAGGCAGAGCGGATGTCCGTCCCCCCGACGGTCCTGGCCGCCGGGTCGCTCGTGGTCGTGGCGAGCACCGTGGTGCACGGGCTGACCGCGGCGCCTGGGCGGGCGGCGTACCGGCGCGCCGCGCAGGGCTGAGGCAGCCCCTGGCACCGGGAGCCGACGGGGGCGAGCCGTGACGTCACCGCTCGGGCGAGTCGGTCTGGCCGCCGTCCCCCAGCATGCGCCGGTGCAGGTCTCGGGTCAGCTCGTGGATCTGCCGGGTGAGCTCGGTGTTCGACTTGAGCTCGAGCTCCTGCTCGACGAAGTCGTGGTCCGCCTTCGCGCGCTGGACCTCGGCCTGACGGTTCTGGCCGATCAGGACGAAGGCCGAGAGGAAGATTGCCTCAAGCGACACGACGAGGGTCAGCGAGGGCCAGGGACTGCGTTCGAGGACGAGCATCCACACCGCGAACACGAGCGCGTGCAGCCAGACGAACAGCATCGAGCCCGCGAAGGTGGTGACCGCGTCGGCGAGGCGGGCCTGCCAGCTCGCCGCGCGCTGCTGGAAGTAGCGCTCCAGTCCGGGGTGTGACCGTGCCACGTCGTGCCGCGGGGCATGTCCAGGGGTGGGAGGTCTCATGAAACTGACCTTAGGGATTCCCGGGGTGCCATGATCGCGACATGGCGATCGACCCGCGCGGATCCGCGCTGAAGGAATACCTCGAGAACGACCCCGGTGGACCAGTGGTGATGCTCAACCTGCTGCGGTTCGCCGAGGGCGGCCGCCGCCTCTACGCGCAGTACGGCGAGGCGCTGGAGAAGACCTTCCTGCCCCGGTACGGCGGCGAGGTCCTCTACGCCGGGTCCGGCTCGACGGTGCTGGTCGCCGAGGACGGGCAGGACTGGGACGCCGTCCTCATCGTCCGCTACCCCTCGCGCGAGGCGTTCAGCGCGATGGTCGCCGACCCGGAGTACCAGGAGGTCACCCACCTGCGGACCGAGGCGCTCATCGAGGCCGTCCTGCAGGCGACGGTGCCCTGGGGCTGAGCCCCGCATCTCCGCGCCATCTCCTCGGCGAGGCAGGCGTCGGCGCCCTGGCGGGTTCCCACCGTCAGCGGCATGCTGGGGGCAGTGTCGCCGGCACCCAGCCGGCAGGCTGAGGAACTGGAGGGACCGCCATGGCCGAGCGGCTGCCCATCATCTACGTGCGGGGGTTCGCCGGCGGCCAGTCCGGCATCGACGCCCAGACCGACGATCCGTTCTACGGGTTCAACATCGGGTCGACCCACGTCCGCGTCGGTGCACGCGGGAGACCGACGTTCTACCAGTTCGAGAGCCCGCTGCTCCGGCTGATGCTCGACCACGAGTACGACCTGAAGGTGAAGGGTGGTCAGTTGGCCTGGCTCGCAGCCCAGGCCGATGGTGCAGTGGACGCAGCAACCATCTGGATCCACCGCTTCTACGACATCTCTGCCTCGACCTTCGGCGAGAAGCCGGAGAAGTACAGCCTCGAGCGCGCCGCTGAGAGCCTCCTGGAGCTCATCGAGCTGGTGCAGCGCAAGACCGGGGCGCCGCGGGTCTACCTGGTGGCGCACTCGATGGGCGGGTTGATCTGCCGGTGCCTGATCCAGAAGGTGATCCCGGAGCAGCGCGGCGGGGACGGGGTCAGCGGTGGCACACGCGGGGCCACCGACTACGTCGAGCGGCTGTTCACCTACGCGACCCCACACGGCGGAATCGAGTTCGACATCGGTTTCGGGCTGTTCGAGAAGGTCCGAGACCTGATCGGGATCAACGGCGCGGACATCTTTGGTCCCGCGCGGATGTGGGACTACCTCAACCCGGGCGACCCGGGGCCGGTCCCGCCGAACTGGGACCCGCGCGAGATACCCGACGAGGTCTTCCCCAAGGACCGGATCTTCACCCTCATCGGCACCAACCCCGATGACTACGATGCCGCCCGCGGATTGTCCTCCCGGGTAGTCGGCGCCAAGAGCGACGGGCTGGTGCAGATAGACAACGCCTACATCCCCGGGGCGCGGTTTGCCTTCGTGCACCGCAGCCACTCTGGCCGTTACGGCATCGTGAACTCCGAGGAGGGCTACCAGAACCTCCGCCGGTTCCTGCTCGGCGACCTCGAGGTCACCGCCGACCTGGTCGGCGTACGGCTGCCCGAGCGCAGACGAGACGACGTCCTCTGGCAGGCGGAGGTGGAGCTCGCGGTCCGCGGCCTGCCCATCCTGATGCACCAGCAGGTCGCAGCCCACCACTGCCCGGTGGTGCTGGACCTGCCGACGGACGACTCCGACCGGCCGCAGCCGTTGGTGACCACCTTCCTGATCTCGGACCCCGCCGTGCGCCCGGAGTCGGCGGAGACGGCCCGCTACAAGCTGGATATTCGGCTGCTGTCGCTACAGCAGCGCCGCGGGATCTTCGACTTCGGCGACCACCTGGAGCAGACGCCTGACTTCGCCGACACGCTCGTGGTCGACATCGGCACCCGGGACGCCACGCTCGCGGCGTGGGCAACCTGGAAGTCCGACCTCACCGTGCCGCTGCGTGACCACGTCCCCACCGGGGAGCCGCTGACCGACGAGGACCCCGCGCCCGGGCGGTGGGTGAAACGGGTGCCGCTGCCGGCCCATGCGCGAGAGTTCCTCGGTGAGCGCGCCGCGATCCAGCTCACCGTGCGGGATCGCCAGGGTCAGGGGTTGGGTGCCGGTCTCGGAGCGGGACGGCCGCCGTTGCCGGGTGGCGCGGGCTCCACCGCCTGAGGCGGCTTGGTGGGCTCGGTGCCACCGGCCTGCGGGGGAGGGTCGGCCTGGTCAGGTGCGGTGCCACCGTCCTGCCCGGCGGGAGGAACGGGCTCCGGCTCGGCTGCCGGAGGGGCTGGTGCGGGAGGGGCGTCGGCCTGGCCCGCGGCGGGGCCGGGCTCCTGGCCGCCGCCTCCGGGGGCTGGCGTGCCTGCGCGGGGCGCGGGGGCG
>JAUYLL010000067.1 GCA_030698375.1 Nocardioides sp.
CGCGGTCGAGCATCATCAGCTCGGCCGGGCCCCACTTGTGGATCTGGCGAGCCAGCTCGGAGCCGATGGAGCCACCGGCGCCGGTGACGAGCACCCGCTTGCCGGTGAGGTAGCCGGCGACCGCGGCGATGTCGGTCTCGATGCGGGTACGGCCGAGCAGGTCGGCGACGTCGATGTCGCGCACGTCGCGGATCGTGATGGGCCGCTGGAAGAGGTCACTGACGCCCGGCAGCACCTTGACGTCGATACCGAGCTCGCGGGCCGCCTCCGAGGCGCTGCGGATGAGGTCGCTGCTGGCGCTCGGGATCGCGATGACCAGGGCGGTCGCACCGCTCTTCTCCGCTGCCCGGGGGAGGTCGGCGAGACCGCCGAGCACCCGGACACCGTGCAGCGAGAGGTTGCGCTTCTGCCGGTCGTCGTCAAGCAGCCCGACGGGGAGGTACGCCGAGTCGGCGGTGGTGCGCATCGACCGAATCAGCTGGCGGCCGCCGTACCCGGCGCCGTAGACGAGGGTGCGCTGGGCCTGGTGGGTCGGGCCGGCGGCCCGCACCTCCGTGCGGTCCCAGAAGTGCCGCCACAACACCCGACTGAAGAACATGACGAACAGCGCCGCGCAGGTCGCGGCCAGCGGGACCGCGCGCGAGATCGAGTCCGCGAGGAAGGCGTTGATCGTCCCGGTCAGCGCGCCGGCGGCCAGCGCGGTGAGGCCGAGCGCGACCATCTCCTCGAGGCTCGCGACGAGGTAGCGATCGCGGTAGACGTGAGTGATCGCGCCGAGGATCCAGTGCAGGACGACGGCGATGCTGGCGACCACGGCGACGTCGGCCCAGATCTCGGGGCTGGTCGTCGAGCCGTAGCGGATCGTCGTGAAGACGAGGTACGCGACGACGAGGACGAACGCGTCGTGCACGAGCATGAGGGGCTGGCGGATCCGACGGAGACGGGTGGCGATGATCATGGAGAGACTGACCCATTTCGCTCTTGACGTGAGTCACGACCACCGGTTCCGGGCTGCCGCGACTGGAGGGACGCCGACCATCTCTGCTCGAGTCGACCCAGCCGACACTAGCGACGACATGCGCCCATGTCTTGCGGTTGGGATCATTCGTGGTGTACCCGGGGTTAACTCGTCTAGTGCTCTAGCACTCGACCCGGTCGCAGGCGTGGCCGAACGCCGACCTCAGCGGCGGGTGGCCGCGCGGACGGCGGGCCGTACGTCGAGCAGGTAGACGAAGGCCGCGACGGTGCCGACGATGTTGATCAGCCCGATGGGCCCCGACCACAAGATCATGTGGGCGGCGAGGAAGATCCCGGTGATGAGCAGCCAGGCCTGCTTGGTGAGCTTGTCGGCGGCTTCGAACGCCTCGGGGCGGTGGCCGATGGCGTCGATGAACGCCCAGGCCTTGACGCCGAAGAGCGCCAGCGTCGCGACCAGCATGACGCCGCCCTGGACCTCGAAGACCTCCATGGCTTGAAGTCTAGGCAGGCCCCGGGGACGGACAGCACGAGCCCCGCACCCAGATCGGGTGCGGGGCTCGGGACTGACTTTTCAGAAGAGGGCCAGCTGACCGGTGTCGTGCTGGTCAGGCGGCTCCTCGGCCTGCGTCGCTCTTCAGGCGCCGACCTTGCTGGCGGCGTCGGAGGTGGCCTTGGTGGTCGCCGCGGCGGTCTTCTTGGCCGCGGTGCCGGTGGCCTTGGTGCTGCTCTTGGCCGGGCCGGTGTTCTTCTTGGCCGCGGTCGTGGTGGTCTTCGCGGTCCGCTTGGCCGAGGCGTTGGCGGTCTTGGCGGTCTTCTTGGTCGCCTTGGTCGCCTGGGTGGTGGTGGTCTTGGCCTTGGCCTTGGTGGTCTGCGCGGAAGCCTTGGCGTCCTGGGTGGCCTGCTGCTTGCGGATGCGCAGGACGAGCTTCTCGCCACGGGCGGCCAGGTCAATGTAGGTCTCGTTGACCTCGGCGACGGTCTCGTTGACGTCGCTCTGCAGCTCGGTCACACGCGCCTGGGCGGCGTTCTGAGCGGCCTCGACGCGGGTGGCGACGGCGACGAGGGCCTGGTCGCGCAGCGCCTTCGGGTCGCGGTCGGCCTTGTTGACCTGGGTCTGCACGTCGGCGACGCGGCCCTGGATGGTCGTGGCGTAGCCGCGGGCGAGCTCGACGGCGAGGTCGGTGGCGCCGACGACCGCGTAGAACGGGCGGGCAGCCTCGGTCTTGAGGGTGGTGCTGAGGTTCTTGGCCATGGGTGGCGTCACTCCTTCTCGTCGGCCGACGTGGCGCCGGCCTGGGGGGTGGGATCAGGGTCGGGGCTGGCTCCGGTGCGCGGGTCCAGGCCACCGTTGGCGGCCCGGAACGACGCGTAGACGTCCAGCAGGGTCTGCTTCTGCCGTTCGCTGAGCCCCGAATCGGCGAGGACGGCCAGCTCGACCGAGCGGACCTCCCCGTCCTCGGGACGCAGAATCCCGGCGTGGACGTAGAGCTGCTCCGCGGAGATCCGCAGCGCCTTGGCCAGCGACTGCAGGACCTCGGCCGACGGCTTGCGCAACCCGCGCTCGATCTGGCTGAGGTACGGGTTGGACACACCGGTCTGGTCGGCCAGCTGGCGCAGCGAGAGCCGCGCGCCGGTGCGCTGCTCCTTCAGGTACTCGCCCAGGCTGTCGACGGTGCTGCCGACTGCGTCGGACACCTTCGCCGCCTGGGTTCCTACCTTGCCCTTTGCCATCCCCCCATAGTGCTAACTCTTGCAAGCAGTTGCAAGCAGGGGCCGTGTGCGACGAGTCACATCAGCCGCACGCACTCGCCGCGGTCGACGACTTCCGGTTCGGCTGCACCCCCGGCGTCACCCCGACCTCGACGTCCCCGGTCTGCCCGGGGCCGGTCTCCATGGCCCAGGTGACGTCGACGTGCAGCTCCTCGGGCTCGAGCAGGATCGAGAGCACCGCGGCCGGCCGGCCGTGCTCGACGGCGATCGCGGCCGGCTCGACGGGGACCCCGGCGACCTCGAAGTTACCCATCGTCCCCCCGACCGGCCCGTGCACCCGGACGAGCAGCAGGTGCGACCCGACCGGGGTGCCGAAGGTCCCGGGGCCCGTGACCGACGCCGACAACCCGCTCATGTCCCGCGGAGCGGTGGAGACGAACCGGGCGGTCGCGTCGAGCTCCTGGCGCCCGTCGGCGCACGAACGCGCCTCGACACCCACCCGGTAGTCGAGGAAGTAGGACATCTTCGACCCAGTGGCGTCGTTGACCGAGACCTCCACGTACGGCGTCGCCCCGTCGTCGCGCGGGAGCTCGCCGGCGACCTCGCTCCCGGCGAGCGCCTCCTGCTCGGCGTCGTTGAAGGAGTGCACGTAGACCCGCCCCTCGCCCGAGGCGCGCGCCATGCCTCCGAGGAACGCAGCCGGGTCGTTCACGTCCCTGGTGAAGGCGGAGAAGAGCGTGGCGCCGGCCTCGGCGAAGAACGTGTCCTGCTCGACCGGGTCGGGCAGTCGCTGGTAGGTCTCGTGGAGGAGCTCGTCGACGACGGTCTCGGCGGTGAGGACCGTGCCGTCGTCGAGGGTGACCGGTCCGGTGGCGCCGAGCAGGTAGGAGAGCCCCACCGGGTCCAGCGAGACGATGCCGTCGACCTGCTCGGGCGCGTTGTCCAGCCACATCGCGCGCATCAGCTCGGCGGTCCGCGGGAAGTCGGGGGTGAAGTTGGTGTCCTGGAAGAACGTGCCGAGCTGGAGATCGTAGAGCGCCTCCTCCGCTGCGGTCAGCGGCAGCGCCGGCTCCTCCTGCCGGCCGATCTCGACCGGCCCGGTGGTGCGCACCAGCTCCATGCGACCCGCCTCGACCCGGATCACCATGATCACGCCGGGGAGACCGCCGGTGGCGCGGGTCTCGCCGTTGTTCTGGAGCACGGCGAGATACTGCCGAGGCCCGCTCCCGCCGAGCATGTCGGGCAGGATCGGCAGTGCCTGCGCCGCGGAGACGACACCGCGTGCGGTCGGCAGCACCTCGTTGTCGAGCCGCATCAGCTGGCTGCGCACCGGGCCGAGGAGCCCGTCGGTCTGGATGCCCTCGATCCGTTCGACGGCTGCCGCGAAGGCGGGCGCCACGGCGGTCACGGGCTCGTTCAGCTCGCGCAGTGGTCGGAGCGGGATGCGTCCGTCGACCGGGACGAACGTGTCGGGGGTGAGCCCGTCGGTGGCCTCCAGCAGCGGCACGGCCCCGTCGCGCGCGAGGTCGGCGACCGCCGCAGTGACCTCGGAGACCGCAATGAGGTCGTCACCGATGAACGGCACTCGCTCACCGGCGCGCCACAGCGGGTCCCTGGTCCGCTCGCGCGCGGACTCGCTGTGGTCGACGACCTCGTCGAGGAAGTCCTGTGCGCGGTCCCGTTGCCCGGCCGCCAGCGCGGCCTGGACGATCCGTGCTCGGTCCTGGGCAGCGACCAGGTCCCCGCGCACAGCGTTGGCCAGCCAGGCGCCGTAGCCGAGGATGCCCAGCACAACGACCACGAGGACCACGATGGCCCAGCGCGCAGAGCGGGGCAGGCGACGACGGCGGCCCGAGTCCTTGGCGTGGCGGTCCGCGGCTGGCTTCATGGGCTCACCTTCTCAGGGTGCAGGATCCGGGCATGCAGAAGGGCCACGCTCGAGGAGCGTGGCCCTTCTGGAAGTGCTGCTGAGCGTCAGCGGCGACGGACGACCCGGAAGCGGAAGGTCGTCTTGCAGTTGGTGTAGACCGAGCCGTTCGGCGCGAAGAACTCGGTGCGGACGACGTAGCGGCCGCGGGGCAGGCCCTTGCGGAAGCGCCAGGTCGGGTGCGCGCCACCGTAGTTGCGAGAGGTGACAAAAGACTTGCCGGTGCGCCGGTTGAAGACGGTGAAGAACACCTTGCCGCTGGCGCGGCCGTTGCCGCCGGTGGTGACGCGGAAGCGGAAGGGCACGAAGCGGTTGCGGGGGTTGACCCGGCGGACCGCGTTGGCGTGGCAGGTAGTGGGCACGGAGCCCGTGTAGCCGGTGGCGGCGTTGGCCGCGGGAGCGGTGAATACCAGCGCCGGACCGGCGACCATGGCCGCCGTCGTGATGAGCGCGGCGAGAATCTTCTTCATGAGTGTCTCCAGGAGGGTTAACCGGTCAGGCATTAGTGCTCGGTGTTCAGCACACTAGGGCACGAGCACGCTCTTGTCCCCCCTCTTCCACAAAAGAGCGGGTTAAGAGTCAGTCACGCGTGGCCGGATCTCTCCCACCACCGCGCCGCCGCCGTGCAGCAGCGAGCACCCGGTCTCCCGCACGGCGTCGGCGTCTACGCCGCTCTCGACCAGCACCCCCGACCGCTCGAGGGCCGCCGCCAGGACCACCGGACGGGCCCGCCCGCCGCCGTCCTCGATCTTCAGCGCCCAGGCTCGCCCGTCCGGCAGCGCGAGGGCATGGCATGCCTCGGCACCGCCCTTCCCGATCGCCCCGGGGATCGCAGCCAGCAGCGCCCGCTCGTCACGCTGGGTGCCGCTGATCAGCTCCGGGTGCGCCCGGATCGCTTCCGCGATCTGCCGCTCCTGGCCGTCAGTAGCAGTCGCGAGTCGACCGAAGGCGCGCGCGAGCCCAGTCAATGAGGTCGACAGCAGCGGCGCCCCGCACCCGTCGACCGCGGTCGCCGCCACCGGCTCCCCCGTCAGTTCGGCGAACGTCTCGGCGATGACCCGCTGCAGCGGGTGGTCGGGATCGAGGTAGGTCGCGGTGTCCCAGCCGTTGGCCACGCAGGTCGCCAACTTGGCCGCGTGCTTCCCCGAGCAGTTCATCAGCACCGAGGACTTCTCCCCGCCAGCCCGGATCACCTGCTCCTTGACCCCCTCGTCCAGCGGCCAGTCCGCCGGCGTCTGCAACGCGGACTCGTCCAGCCCCGCGTCTGCCAGGATCTCCCGCACGATCTCGAGGTGCATCTCTTCCGCCGAGTGCGACGCGCACGCCAGCGCGAGCTGCTCCGACCGCCGCGGCTCCCAGCCGGCTCTAAGGAGTGCCAGCACCTGGATCGGCTTGTTGCACGATCGCGGCAGGATCGGCGACTCCACGTCCCCGATCGCCCACTCCACCGACCCGTCCGCGGCCAGCGCCACCACCGCCCCCCAGTGCCGCCCCTCCACGAACCCCGACCGCACGACCTCTGCTACGACCTCTACTTCAGTCATGGCTCGGACCCTGCCACACTCCCTCCGTGTCCCTCCCCCAGCACTGCCCCACCCCCCGCGAGCTCGACGACCTCGAGCTCCTCTCGGTCGGCGCACTCGCCCCCCTGACCGGTTTCGAGGGCCCGGACGGCCTCATCACCCTGGTCGTCCCGGGCGAGGTCGCCGAGCAGGCCCAGACGGCAGGTGGCCTCGAGTTCATCGAGCCCGAAGGCACCCCGCTCGCCCGCCTCACGATCGAGAGCACCTACGAGACGGAGACCGGCACGGGCCTGGTCGGCCCGGTCGAGGTCCTCACCCGCAACGAGGTCGGCCCCTTCCGCCGGCTCCACCTCACGCCGGCGGAAGTCGGGGAGCGGTACGGCGACACAGCACTCACCGTCCCTGTCGCCGGCCCCCTCTCGCGACCCGACCTCGCCATCATCCGAGCGGCCGCGGACAGCGCTCCGATCGTCCTGCTCGCGCTCGCCGGCACCGGCACCCCGCAGGGCCTCAGCCCCGTCGGCCTGGTCCGGGCAACCCTGGCGGCAGCGCAGGACCTCCCCGGCGCCGACGTCGTCGTGGCGCCCCTGGCGTCCCGCGGTGACGCGGACGCCGATCACGACCTGGGCTCGCGCGTCACCGCCGCCTACGCCCCTGGCGATGTCCTCGCCCTGACCGGCTCGAACGAGTCCGACCTCCCCGGAGCGGTTGCAGTCGCCGTCGCCCTCGACAATCCCCCACCCGACGAGGTCGGCCTGGTCGTCTTCTTCACCGGCCTCTCGGGCAGCGGCAAGTCGACGATCGCGCGCGCCCTGCACGACGTGATCCTGGAGAGCGGCGAGCGGACGGTCACCAGCCTCGACGGTGACCTCGTCCGCCGGAACCTCTCGGCGGGTCTGAGCTTTTCCAAGGCCGACCGCGAGACGAACATCCGCCGCATCGGGTGGGTGGCCGCCGAGATCTCCCGCCACGGCGGCGTCGCGATCTGCTCCCCCATCGCCCCGTTCGACGAGACCCGCCGGCAAGTGCGCACCATGGTCGAGGATGCCGGCGGCGAGTTCGTCCTCGTCCACGTGGCCACCCCCCTGGAGGAGTGCGAGCGACGCGACAAGAAGGGCCTTTACGCCAAGGCCCGCGCTGGGCAGATCCCCGAGTTCACCGGCATCTCGTCTCCCTACGAGGAGCCCGAGGACGCCGCCCTCCGCCTCGACACCACCGGCCGCTCGATCGAGGACTGCCTCGACGAGGTCCTCGGCGCGCTGGCTTCCTACGTGCCTGCGCTCAGCCGCCGATGACCACGCGGCGCACGCCCGGCGCATCCCACGCCCCCGGGTCGGTGACCCGGCGGCCATCGACCAGCACCCGGACCCCGGGCAGGTCCCCAGGCGTCAACGCCGCGTACTCGGCGTGGTCGGCCTGGATCACCGCAGCCGTCACCGGCTCCCCGCGGTGCGCCGGCAACCCGTGGGCCTCCAGCTCCTCACCCGTGTACATCGGGTCCGAGACATAGACCTCCGCACCACGCCGAACCAGCTCAGCGACCGTGGGAAACACCCCCGAGAACGCCGTCTCCTTCACCTCGCCACGGTAGGCAGCACCCAGCACCAGCACGCTGGCCCCGGACAAGTCGCCGTAGGCCGCCTCGAGCAGGTCCACCGCATAGACCGGCATCGCCGCGTTCGCGGCCCGCGCCGCCCGCACCACCGTGGCCTCGGGGTCGTTCCACAAGTAGATCCGCGGATAGATCGGGATGCAGTGCCCCCCGACCGCGATCCCCGGCTGGTGGATGTGGCTGTAAGGCTGAGAGTTGCACGCCTCGATGACCAGCTTCACGTCGATGTCACGCGAGTCGGCGAACCGCGCGAACTGGTTGGCCAACCCGATGTTCACATCGCGGTACGTCGTCTCGGCCAACTTCGCCAGCTCCGCAGCCTCAGCCGAACCCAGGTCCCACACCCCGTTCGCCCGCGGCAGATCCGCACGCTCATCGAAGCTCAACACCTGCTCGTAGAACTTCACCCCCGCCACAGCCGAGGACTCATCAACCCCGCCGACCAGCTTCGGGTAACGCCGCAGGTCCGCAAACACCCGCCCGGTCAACACCCGCTCGGGCGAGAACACCAACGAAAACTCCGCCCCCGGTTCCAGACCCGAGCCCTCGGCCAGCATCGGGCCCAGCCGCTCCCGGGTGGTGCCCACCGGCAACGTCGTCTCATACGACACCAACGTGCCCGGCCTCAGACCCGCCGCCACCGCCCGCGTCGCAGAGTCCATCGCCGCGAAGTCCGGAATCCCCTCGGCGTCCACGAACAGCGGCACCACCAGCACCACCGCCTCGGACTCCGCCACCGCCGCCGCCGTGTCCGTGGTCGCCCGCAGACGCCCACCCGCCACACACGCAGCCAGCTTCTCCGCCAACTGGTACTCACCCGGGAACGGCGCCACCCCATCATTGACCAGGCCCACCACCCGCTCATCGATGTCCGCACCAATCACCGAGTGCCCCGCATCAGCGAACTGCACCGCCAACGGCAACCCGATCTTGCCCAACGCCACCACGCAGATCTGCATGCGGTGATTCACCTTCCGTCCGGGTGCCGACCGGTCAGTCGGCGTGCGAGCCGGCCCAGGATCTCACGACCTCCCGGAGTCGCCGACGACCCCTGGGAGCCCGCCGTACCGGTGTCGCGCGGCGTGGGCAGCGGCACCCGCACCTCCCAGCCCCCCGTGACCGACCGACCCCCCAGGAAGAGCCGCCAGCCCTCCGGCTCCGCCTCTCCCCGCGGTACGACGAGCCGCACCCAGTCGGTGTCTGCCGCGGCCTGGTCGGGGGCGGGTCCGACCGTGCCGGGCAGCCGCTGCGCACGGTCGTCCGACTCCTTGCCTGCTGGCCGGAGCCAGGCGCTGAGGTGCTCGTGAGCGGGGGGCGCGAGGGCGGGGAGACGCACGTCGGCGGTCAGCAGGTCACCGCTCCACGCAACCTCACCCACCGCGAGACCGTCGCGCACCCGTTTGGCCGTCGCCACAGGAGTGAGGGCGAAGTCGTCGTCGGTCAGTCCGGCCCGGGCTGCGGCCGCGGTGCGAAAGGCCGGGTAGCCGAGGAAGGCCCCGTCGTCCTCCAGGAGCACCCGCGGCCCGCCGGCGGCCTCGACCGCGTCGAGGGCCAGCACCTCCTCGACCTCACCGGCAGCCGCCAGCCGCAGCCGGACCCGGGGCCGCACCCCGAGCGCCGCGTCGATCGCCGGGGTGTACCAACGCTCGACGAGGCCACCGACCGCCGCGCATCCCTGCTCCCGTTGCTCGGCCGTCCAGCCGGCCAACTGGTCGGCGGGCAGCAGCCTCTGCACCTCCCAGGTGAAGTGCCGCACGAGGTAGTGGTCGCGCTGCTCCGGGCTCGGCATCACCTCGGCGACGGCAGCCATCATCTTCTCCGTGGCCTGCGCCCGCGTGACGACGTCCACGCTGTAGGTGACGTTGCTGCGGTCCTCGCGGCGTACCGCGTAGTAGCAGGGGTAGGTGCCGACCACCGCGATCCGCCGTGCGGCCAGGCAGGCGCGGATCGTGAACGGCTGGTCCGAGCCGATGCGCATGTCCTCGCGGTAGCGGAGGCCCAGGTCCTCGACGTGCGCTCGGCGGAACATCTTGCTGTTGGCCACGGTCCAGCGCAGGTGCGGGCCGAACGGGTCGACGTCCACGTGGTCACGGCCGTAGAGCGCCTGGGGCACGTAGCGTCCGCCCATCCCCTCCATGCGCCCGATCACGACGTCGGCCCCGTGGGCGTCCCCGTGGGCGACCATCCGTTCCAGCGCCTCGGGGCCGAGGTAGTCGTCGGCGCCGACGAAGTGCACCCACCGGCCGCGCGCGAGGCCGAGAGCCACGTTGTTGGGCCCGGCCGGCCCGCCCGAGTTCTCCTGGTGCACCACCCGTACGACGTCCGGGTGCGCGGCGGCGTACCGGTCGAGCTCCTCGCCGGACCCGTCGGTGGAGCCGTCGTCGACCGCGACCACCTCCAGCCGCTCATGCCCGATCGTCTGTGCGAGCAGGGAGTCCAGGCACTCGGTGAGGTACGGCATCGTGTCGTAGACCGCCAGGACCACGGTGACGTCGGGGGTGGCGGTCATGGTCGTGGATGCTAGTCGCTCCCCACCGGGTGCCCCGATCGGCCGCGTGCGCTGCGGTAGCGTCGCCACCCGTGGACGCGACCCTGATCCTGGTGACCGGCGCCGGTCGCAGCGGAACCTCGACCGCCGCCGGGGCGCTGCACCACCTCGGCCTCTCCGTTCCCGGCCCGCACCTCGCCGCGAACGAGAGCAACCCGCGCGGGTTCTTCGAGTCAGCGTGGACGGTGCGCTTCCACAACCGGGTCCTCAAGCACGCCGTGGTGGCCACCGCGGACGTCCGACCCGAGGCCCGCGCGCTCGCGCATGCCGTCGCCGGACCGCGACGGCGCGCCCGTCTGGCGCAGTGGCTCGCTGAGGTGACCGCCGGTGCCCCGGTCAGCGTGGTGAAGGACCCGCGCGCGACCTGGCTGCTACCCCTGTGGGCGCGCGCCTGCAGCGACGCCGACCTGCGCCTCACCCACCTGGTGATGGTCCGCCACCCGGCGGAGGTCGTGGGCAGCAGGGGAACCCACTACGCCTCAGGCAGCGAGAAGCTCGGGGCCCAGCGGTACGCGCGGCGCAACCTGGCTGGCTGGATCAACGCCATGCTGGTCACCGAGCAGGACACGGCAGCCCGTCCCCGCGCGTTCGTCAACTATGACGACCTGCTCGCCGACTGGCGTACGACGCTGAGCCGCGCTGCCGATGCGCTCGGCGTCACCCTGCCCGAGGACCCCACCGCCGCTGCCGCCGTCGACGCCTTCGTCGACCCGGGTCTCCAGCGGCACCAGAGCAGGTTCACCGACCTGGACCATCTTGCCCTCCCCGATGCGCTGGTCTCCCTGGCCGAGGAGGTCTACGCCGGATGCGCCGCCCTGGCCGAGGGCCGGTCAGGCGACCTGGCTCCCCTGCGGGAGCAGTACGCCGCACTCGCACCCACCCTGGACCTCTGAGCCGGTCAGTCCTCGGTCAGGAGCGAGCGGTAGACGCCGTCGAGGACGTCGGCCTGCGCGTCCCACGTCCACGCCTCCAGGAGAGTGGGGGTGTAGGCCGCCCGGTAGCGCTCCGGGGCGGCCAGGACCCCGCGAGTCGCGGCCAGGAAGGACTCGACGTCGCCGGCCGTGAACACCTCGCCCTGACCGGTCTCGCGCACGGCCTCCGCCATGGAGCGCACGTCGCTGACGACGATCGGCAACCGGGCGTGGGAGTACTCGAAGAACTTGGTGATCAAGGCGATCTCATGGTTGGGCCAGTGATGCAGCGGGATCACCCCGACATCGGCCTCGGAGAGGTAGGGCACCACCTGGTCGAAGGGGACGTACGGCGCCAGCTTGACCCGGTCGGCCACCCCCAGTGCTCGCGCCTTCACCACCAACGACTGCACGTAGTCCGACTGCGGCGCACTCACCACGAACACGCACACCACCCCGGGCAGGTGTGGCAGGGCCTCCACCATCACGTCCAGCCCCCGCTGAGGAGCAGCAGCACCGCTGTAGACCATCAGCGGCACGTCGGGGCCGACCCCGCAGACCTCGCGCAGCGAGGGAAGAGCGGCGGCGTCGTCGGGGCCGGCGGTGTCGCCTGCACCCCCTGCGACCACCGGAGCGTTGAGCACGAGCGTCGGCTCGACCGCCAGGTCGTGCTCGGCGACGAGCAGCCGGGCGAGCTCGCCCGAGACCGTCACCACCGCGTCGGCGTACGGCGCGTGCGCTCGTTCGTGGGCGCGCTGGGCCGGATGCCAGCGAGCACCGGGCTTCCACGGGCGGATCCCGGGCAGGAACTCGTGGGCGTCCCAGACCAACGGCACCCGACGCCCGCGCTCGCGTGCTCGGACGACTGCTCGTGCGCCGACCCCGAGCATCCGGAAGTCGTTGGCGTGGACGAGGTCGGGGTCCAACCTGTCGATCACCGGCCCGTAGGCGAGCTCGAAGTCCCACAGGTGCGGGTCGAGACGTCGCCACGCCCCGTCACCGAGCAGTCGCTGCCAGAAGCCTGCGGCGAGGTGGTCGACACGGGAGTCCGCGGCCGCGCGCCGGTCGCGGAGGGCGTGGGTGTGGCGGTACCGCAGCTCCACCCAGCGCCGGCGTACAGCGGCCTGCGCCCGGGCCGGACCCAGGGTCCAGGCGGGTCGGCGCACCCGCGGAGCACGGGAGCCGGCGGGAGCCGGATAGGCGCCCTCGACCAGACGCTGGCGCAGGTCGGCCTGCTTGGCAAGGACCGCTTGGCGTCGACGCTCGGCCTCGTTGACAAGCGGGTAGGCCAGCGGGGCGCGCCAGCGGGCTCGGCGCAGGTCGCCCTGCTTGGTCTGGAGGTGCCACGGGACGGGAACGAGCCGCACGCGCGCCCCGCCCAGCTTCCACCTGCGGTCAGAACCCCCGGGGCGTCCGCGACCCAGCAGCACCACGTCCCAGCCACGCTCGGCCATGGACGCGGCCTGCTTCTGCACGCGGGAGTCGCGGTGCACGTCGTTGTCGACGAGCATCACGACGCGCGGGCGATCCCTGCGCCCGGCACCCCGGGTGTTCGAGGGTGCCTCACTCACCGGGCGTCGGCGATGTCGATGCTGTGGCCCTTGGCGGCCGAGCGCAGGACGGCGTCGGCCACCGCGACCGTGCGCATCCCCTGGCGCAGGGTCACGATGTGCTCGTGGGCGCCCTCGAGGCCGGCCACGGCGTCACGGAATCGCTCGTGCTCGACCAGCAGCGGCTCCCGCTTGGTCAACGCGAACCGGGTGCTGTCGCCCTCCGAGACGCCACGGAACGCCGCG
>JAUYLL010000034.1 GCA_030698375.1 Nocardioides sp.
CGGCCTCCGTCGGCGTCGACATCTCCCGTGCCACCCTGCTCAGTCCGCACGACCCGGAGCTCGTCGAGCGGTTCGCGCAGGAGTACCACCGCCGGCGAAGCGCCAAGGGGGTCCAGCTCGAGGACGCCCGGGTGACGGTCACCGATGTCTCCTACTTCGGCACCATGATGGTCGAGCTCGGGCTGGCCGACGGGATGGTGTCGGGGGCCGCGCACACGACCGCCCACACGATCCGCCCTGCGCTCGAGGTGGTGCGGACCACCGACGGCGTGTCCATCGTCTCGAGCGTCTTCTTCATGTGCCTGCCGCACGAGGTGCTCGTCTACGGCGACTGCGCGGTGAACCCCGACCCCGACGCGGCCCAGCTCGCCGACATCGCGATCTCCTCCGCGGCGACCGCGGCCGCCTTCGGTGTGACTCCCCGGGTCGCCCTGCTCTCCTACTCCACCGGGGCGTCCGGGACCGGCTCCGACGTGGAGAAGGTCTCCGCGGCCACGGCGCTGGTACGCAGGCGCGCCCCCGACCTGCCGGTCGACGGCCCGCTCCAGTACGACGCCGCGGTCGACGCCGGCGTCGCTGCGACCAAGGCTCCCGACTCCCCGGTGGCCGGTCGGGCGACCGTGCTGGTCTTCCCCGACCTGAACACCGGCAACAACACCTACAAGGCGGTCCAGCGCTCGTCCGGGGCCGTGGCGGTGGGACCGGTCCTGCAGGGGCTCCGGCGCCCGGTCAACGACCTCTCGCGGGGCGCCACGGTGCGTGACATCGTCAACACGGTGGCGATCACCGCGATCCAGGCCCAGCTGCTGGCGGACCGATGACCGGGCACGTGCTCGTGCTCAACGCCGGCTCCTCCAGCCTGAAGTACAGCCTGGTCGACGCTGCCACGGGCCGGACCAGGGGTGACGGCCAGGTCGAGCGGATCGGTGAGGCCCAGGGCGCCCAGTGGCACACGGGGCCCGGGGAGGAGCTGCGCCGCGAGGTCGGCGTCGACGACCACCACCACGCCCTGCGGCTGGCTCTCGCGGCGTTCGAGGAGCGGGGTCCGGCCCTCGCGGACGTGGACCTGGTCGCGGTCGGCCATCGCGTGGTCCACGGGGGATCCCTGTTCACCGACTCGGTGCTCGTCGACGATGAGGTCGTCGAGGGGCTCCGCGGGCTCGTGCCCCTGGCTCCGCTGCACAACCCCGCCAACATAGAGGGCATCGAGGTCGCTCGTCGGATGCTCCCGGGCGTGCCCCACGTGGCCGTCTTCGACACCGCCTTCCACGCCACGCTCCCCCGGCACGCCCACACCTACGCCGTCCCGTACGCATGGGCCGAGGAGCACGGCGTACGGCGGTACGGCTTCCACGGCACCTCGGTGGCGTTCGTCGTACGGCAGGCCGCGCAGGTGCTGGGCCGGACACCGGAGGAGACCAACCTGGTGGTCCTGCACCTGGGCAACGGGGCGTCGGCGACGGCCGTCTCCGCGGGCCGGTCGGTCGAGACCTCGATGGGGATGACGCCGCTGGAGGGTCTGGTGATGGGCACGCGGTCCGGGGACGTCGACCCTGCCCTGCACGGGCACCTGCACCGGACCGCCGGGTGGTCGCTGGAGGAGATCGACCGGCTCCTCAACCGGGAGTCCGGGCTCCAGGGACTGCTCGGCGACAACGACGTGCGCGAGATGGTGCGACGGCGCGAGGACGGGGATGAGCGTGCGTCCCTGGCCTTCGACGTGTACTGCCACCGCATCCGCAAGTACGTCGGGGCCTACTACGCGGTCCTCGGCCGGGTGGACGCGGTGGTCTTCACCGGAGGGGTCGGCGAGAACTCCGCGCCGGTGCGCCACGCGGTCCTCGAAGGTCTCGGCGAGCTCGGGATCGAGCTCGACGCGGTCCGCAACACCGCTCCGGAGACCGGGCCCCGCCCGGTCTCCGACCCGGCGAGCCGGGTGGCCGTGCTGGTGGTACCCACCGACGAGGAGTGGGAGATCGCCCGGGAGGCCGTACGGGTCGGTCTCGGCTGACCAGTGCTGGTCAGGGGCGGAGCAGCACCTTGATCGCGCGCCGCTCGTCCATGGCGCGGTAGGCCTCGGCCACCTCGTCGAGCGGGAGCTCGAGGTCGAAGACCCGGCCCGGGTCGATCGCGCCACTGAGCACCTTCTCGAGGAGCTCGGGTAGGTAGCGGCGTACCGGGGCCATGCCGCCGGCCAGGCCGACGTTGAGGCCGAACATCCGGGCGACCGGCAGCTCGATGCCGTGCGGCACCCCGACGAAGCCGACCGTGGAGCCGGGTCGGGCGATCGCGAAGGCGGTGCGCATCGCCGGGCCGTTGCCGACGCACTCGAGGACCGAGTCCGCACCGATCCCGTCGGTCAGCTCGCGGACCGCCTCGGTGGCCTCCTTGCCGCGCACGGCCACGACGTCGGTGGCGCCGAACTCCCGTGCCAGCGCCTGCCGGGGCTCGTGGCGCGAGAGGGCGATGATCCGCTCCGCACCCATCTCCCGGGCGGCGAGCACGCCGCACAGGCCGACCGCCCCGTCACCGACCACCGCGACGGTGGAGCCGGGGGCGACCCGCGAGGCGACCGCGGCGTGCCACCCCGTGGCCATGACGTCGCTGAGCGCGAGCAGCGAGGGGACGAGCGCGTCGTCGGGCATGCCGTCGGTCTTCACCAGCGTCCCCTCTGCCTGGGTGACGAGGGCGTACTCGGCCTGGCCGCCCGACGTTATGCCGAGGTGCGTGCACGCCGAGGTCATCCCGGCCCGGCAGTGCGCGCAGGTGTTGTCGCTGTGGCAGAACGGCACGACGACGAAGTCGCCGGGCGCGAAGGAGCGCACGTCGTCGCCGACCTCCTCGACGACGCCCACCACCTCGTGACCGATCGGGTTCCCGGGGGTGATCTCGTTCTCGTCCCGGTAGGGCCACAGGTCGGAGCCGCAGACGCAGGCGGCGACCACCCTCACCACCGCGTCGGTGGGGGCCGTGATCGTGGGAGCCGGACGCTCCTCGAGGCGGATGTCACCGGGGGCATGGATCGTCGTCACGCGCATGGGCCGATCCTGGCACGCCCTCCCCCACGTGCGCCCCCACACGGAGCGTGCGACGACCCGGGTGGGGCATCCCACGTCGCTCGAACTCATATATGACGTGTCCGTGTTGTACCGTGCCGTGGTGACCGAGGACTCCCTACGCCGTGTCGGCAGCCGCATCCGTGAGGCTCGTCTGCAACGCAACCTGACCCAGGCCCAGCTGGCCGAGCTGCTCAGCACCAGCCAAGGGGCGATCACCCGCATCGAACGCGGGCTGCAGAACATGAGCCTGGAGATGCTCGCCCGCATCGGGGACGCGCTGCAGACCGAGATCGTGACGCTCGGTGCGTCCACGGACGCCCCCGGTCCCACGCACCTGAGGGTCACCGGCCCGACCCACCTCTCGGGCAGCATCGCGGTGAAGTCCTCGAAGAACGCCGGCGTCGCGCTGCTGTGCGCCTCGCTGCTGAATCGGGGCACCACCACGCTGCGCAAGGTGGCGCGGATCGAGGAGGTCAACCGGCTCCTCGAGGTGCTGACCAGCCTGGGCGTCGCGACCCGCTGGCTCAACGACGACGGTGACCTCGAGATCGTGCCCCCCGCCGAGCTGGACCTCTCCCGCATCGATGCGGCGGCAGCCCGGCGTACCCGCTCGATCATCATGTTCCTCGGCCCGCTCATGCACCGCTCCCTGGACTTCGACCTCCCGTACGCCGGCGGTTGCGACCTCGGGACCCGCACGGTCGAGCCGCACCTCGCCGCCCTGCGGCCGTTCGGCCTCGGGGTCAAGGCGACGGAGGGCAGCTACCACGCCACGGTCGAGCGCGGGGTCTCCCCGGCGCGTCCGATCGTGCTCACCGAGCGCGGTGACACCGTCACCGAGAACGCGTTGATGGCGGCCGCCCTGCACCCCGGCACCACGGTCATCCGCAACGCCAGCTCCAACTACATGGTCCAGGACCTCTGCTTCTACCTGCAGCGGCTCGGGGTCACCGTCGAAGGCGTGGGCAGCACCACCCTCAGCGTCACCGGCTGCGAGCGCATCGACGTCGACGTCGACTACTCCCCGAGCGAGGACCCGATCGAGGCGATGTCGCTGATCGCGGCCGCGATCGTGACCGAGTCCGAGATCACCGTGCAGCGCGCCCCGATCGAATTCCTCGAGATCGAGCTGGCGCTGCTGGAGGAGATGGGCTTCCGCTACAGCCTCGGCCAGGAGTACCTCGCCGACAACGGGCACACGCGTCTGGTCGACATCACGACCTACCCCTCGACGCTGCACTCCCCCATCGACAAGATCCACCCGATGCCCTTCCCGGGGCTCAATATCGACAATCTGCCGTTCTTCGCCGTCATCGCGGCCGTCGCGACCGGTCAGACCCTGCTGCACGACTGGGTCTACGAGAACCGGGCGATCTACCTCACCGAGCTCAACCGGCTCGGCGCCCGCGTCAAGCTGCTCGACCCGCACCGGGTGATGATCGAGGGCCCGACTCACTGGTCGGGCACCGAGGTCGTCTGCCCGCCCGCGTTGCGTCCGGCGGTCGTCGTGCTGCTGGCGATGCTCGCCAGCAAGGGGACGTCGGTGCTGCGCTCGGTCTACGTCATCAACCGCGGCTACGAGGACCTCGCCGAGCGCCTCAACGCCCTCGGCGCGGACATCCAGACCTTCCGCGACATCTGAGGGTCGTTGTCGGGGCTCAGCCGAAGAGCCGCTGCAGGTACGAGCGCGGTGTGGATCGCGACGCGGGCGGCGGCGCCGTCATGTCCGCGGTGATGCGGGGCAGGGCCGTCGTCTCGGGACCAGAGCCGGCGTGGAAGTCTCGCTCGGCCTCGGTGAGCGCGCCGAGCTCGGAGCGGGCCAGGAAGATCCCCTGGCACCCGGCGCACTGGGCCACGGAGACCTCGCCGACGTTTCGGGTGTGCATCGTTTCCTGGCAGCGGGGGCAGGTCATGTCGTCCATCTCCTCACGGTACGACCGAGAACCGTCGCGGGACAGCACCTCGGCCCCTGGTGTCGGCGGACGTTCGGGACCGTCAACCGCCATACTGCAGCGGTGAGCAGCCCCGCCCGGGCCTTCCCGGTCCTCGACTCCGGCTGGGACCCGACCGATTCCGGCGGGCGCCCGGTGCTCGCCTTCGCCCACCGCGGTGGGGCGCGGCACCCCGACCTGGTCGGTCTGGAGAACACGCTGCTGGCCTTCCGGCACGCCTACGACCTGGGCTACCGCTACCTCGAGACCGACGTCCACGCCACGCGGGACGGCCACCTGGTCGCCTTCCACGACCCCGACCTGGGGCGGGTCACCGAGCACCACGGGGTGATCGGAGGGCTCGACCTGGACCAGGTCCTCGAGACCCGCGTCGCCGGCCGCGAGCTGGTGCCCAGGTTCGAGGAGCTCGTCGAGGAGCTGCCCGAGGCCTGCTTCAACGTGGACGTGAAGTCGCTGGAAGCGGTCGAGCCGCTCGCGGACCTCATCCGCCGGATGGGCCTGGAGGACCGCGTCGTCGTGAGCTCGTTCTCCCACGGCCGCACCCAGGCCTTTCGACGTGCCTCCCGGGGCCGGGTCGCGACCGGGGCGACCCCGCCGGAGATCGCGCGCTTCCTCTTGCTGCCGGCCGCCGTGGCCGGCTGGCGTCTCGACCCGACGGTGGCCGCCCTTCAGGTTCCCGTACGCCGGCACTCGCTGCAGGTGACGACCCCGCGGTTGGTGCGGCGTGCCCACGCAGCCGGGGTGCAGGTGCACGTGTGGACCGTCGACGAGTCCGAGGAGATCGAGCGTCTCCTCGGCTGGGAGATCGACGGGTTGATGACCGATCGCACCGACGTGCTCAAGCGCGTCCTGCTGCGGCACGGACGCTGGAGGGAATCCCGATGACCGACGCCACCCCGCCCACCGCTCCCGCAGTGGCTGCTCGCCCGCCGAGCGGCGACGGCCGCGCCAGCTTCGGCTGGCCGGTGTGGGCCTGGTCGTTGTGGGACTGGGGGTCGGCCGCCTTCAACGCGGTGATCACGACCTTCGTGTTCTCCGTCTACATCACCTCCGACCCGTTCGGGCCGAACGCCGAGTCGAGCCTGGGCTGGGCCCTGGCGCTCGCGGGCCTGCTGGTCGCGGTGACGGCTCCGGTGACCGGCCAGCGGGCGGACCGGGCGCGGCGCCGCGGCTTCTGGCTGGCCTTCTACACGCTGCTGGTGGTCGCCTGCTCGGCCGGGCTCTTCTTCATCACCCCCACCCCGGACCTGCTGTGGGTCGGTCTTGCGGTCCTCGCGGCCGGCAACATCGTCTTCGAGCTCGCGTCGGTGAACTACAACGCGATGCTGCCGCGGATCTCGACACCCGCGACGGTGGGCCGGGTCTCCGGCATGGGCTGGGGCATGGGATACCTCGGCGGCATCGTGCTGCTGCTGATCGTCTACTTCGGGTTCATCAGCCCCGAGGTCGGCCTCTTCGGCGTCACCTCCGAGGACGGAATGGACGTCCGGGTCACGATGCTGGTGTGCGCGGCCTGGACCCTGCTCTTCTCGCTCCCGGTCCTGCTGACGCTGCGCGACACCCCCACCGAGCGGGTCGGGCGTCAGCCGCGCCAGAGCATCGCGGCGTCGTACCGCGCACTCGCCGTCTCGGTCCGCGAGCTGTGGCACCGCGACCGCCGGACGGTCTTTTTCCTCGGCGCCAGCGCGGTCTTCCGTGACGGTCTCGCGGGCGTGTTCACCTTCGGTGGCGTGATCGCCGCCGGCACGTTCGGGTTCAGCCCGGGCGACGTGATCATCTTCGGCATCGCCGCGAACGTCGTCGCGGGGCTCGCGACGATCGGCTTCGGCTGGCTCGACGACTGGATCGGCCCCAAGCGCGTCATCGTCCTGTCGCTGGCGTCGATGATCGTCGCCGGCCTGCTGGTCTTCGTCCTCCACGAGGGCGGGACGGTCGTGTTCTGGACCGTCGGTCTCGTGCTGGCCATCTTCGTCGGTCCCGCCCAGTCCGCGTCGCGCACCTTCCTGACCCGGCTCATCCCGGAGGGGCAGGAGGGCCAGATCTTCGGGCTCTACGCCACCACCGGGCGCGCGGCGAGCTTCCTGGCGCCGACGGGCTTCGCGGTGGCGATCACCGCGGGAGTGATCTTCACGGAGGCCACGAATGCGGACGAGGCCCAGCACTGGGGCATCCTCGGCATCGTCGCGGTGCTGACGGCCGGGCTGGCGCTGCTGCTCCCGGTGCGCGAGGGCCTGCGGGCGGACTCCGCCCTGGCCGAGGCGGACCCGGCCGAGGCAGCGGGGAATCTTCCGTGACCCTCGCTCGTTGAACACTCCAGACGCGGCACCGACGGAGCGGCGTCCCACCCGCCGGAGACCCCCGGCGGCGGTTTGGGCTTCACGCGTTCACGAACTACCGTGGAGCGTCGGACCGACACACCACGACGACACCACAGGAGGCGGCTCGTGGCAGAGCGCACACTACGCGGAGCGCGACTCGGCGGCCAGAGCTTCGAGGACGAGCGCGGCATCGAGTTCGCCGCCCGGCAGCAGGTCGGCTACGCCTGCGACCTCGGCCACACCTTCGAGGTCACGATGGCCGTGGAGGCCGACATCCCGGCGAAGTGGGAGTGCCCGCGCTGCGGTGCCGCCGCCCTCAACGTCGCCGGCATCCTGCCCGAGGAGAAGGCCGAGAAGCCGGCTCGCACCCACTGGGACATGCTGCTCGAGCGGCGTTCGGTCGCCGAGCTCGAGGACATCCTCACCGAGCGTCTGGAGCTGCTGCGCGGCGGCCAGATCGGGCCCGCCCACCTGCACCGCGCACGACGCAAGAAGAAGGCCGCCAGCCGCTGACTACGCGCTGACCCGCGACCCTCAGGGGTCGACGACCTCACCCCGGACCACGTCCTCGTGGCCGGGGTCTTGTCGTTCCTGGCGCGGGGCGGTCGCGGGCCCGGCAGGGCCGGTGACGGGCCCGGGCGCCCCCAGCAGCCGGCGTACGACGACCAGGCCGAGCAGCCGGCGGGCCAACGGCCGGGTGGGGCGCAGCACCAGCAGGAGGCCGACCAGCGAGGTCAGCAGCCCCGGGAAGACCAGCAGCAGACCACCCAGGACGACGAGGCCGCCGTCGGCGAGCTCGCGGCCGGGCCGGCGGCCCTCGGAGACCGCGGCGCGCAGGTCGCCCAGCGCGCGGAGTCCCTCGATGCGCAGGAGGACCATCCCGACGACGCTCATGGCCGCCAGCGCGAGCACGGTCCAGCCGAAGCCGATCGCCTGGCCCAGCAGCACGAACACCACGAGCTCGACGAGCGGCACCGCGACGAGGGCGGCGAGAAGCGGGCGGGGGCTGTGAGGCATCGAGAGGCTCCTCCGGGTGGGGCGGGTGCTCCCAGCCTACGGGCGGGGTCCTCGCCGACCCGTGCGGTCCGCGGACCCGGCACGCAGCTCCCGCAGGCGCTCCCCCACTCCCCAGGCCGTGATGCGCACCAGGGACTCGGCGGCGACCGCCGGACTCATCTTGGAGGTGCCGCGCTCACGGTCGATGAAGGTGATCGGGACCTCCCGCACCCGCAGTCCCGCGGCCAGGATCCGGTGCACCAGGTCGGTCTGGAAGACGTAGCCGGTCGACCGCACCCCGTCGAGGTCGATCGCCTCGAGGGCCGCGCGGCGGAAGAGCCGGAAGCCTGAGGTGGCGTCGTGCACGGGCATGCCCAGCAGTGCGCGGGCGTAGCGGTTGCCGCCGCGGGAGAGCCACTCCCGGTGGCGTGACCAGTTCACCACCGCGCCGCCGGGCACCCACCGCGCGCCGACCGCGAGGTCGGCAGCGGGCAGCCCGTCCTGGCCGGTCAGCGCGTCGCGGAGCCGGGAGAGCTGCTCGGGCTGGTGGGAGCCGTCGGCGTCCATCTCGCCGACGACCGGGTAGCCGGCGGCGAGCGCGTGCCGGAAGCCGTGGACGTAGGCGGCCCCGAGACCGGCCTTGCCGGAGCGGTGCAGCACGTGGACCGCCGGGTCCTCGGCCGCGAGGCGGTCGGCGAGCTCTCCGGTGCCGTCCGGGGAGGCGTCGTCGACGACGAGGACGTCGAGGTCGGGGGCCGCTGCCCGCAACCGGGCGACGATCGGCGCCAGGTTGTCGACCTCGTCGTAGGTCGGCACTACGATCACGCCCAGGGCCCCCGGGCTCGGGACCAGCGCGGTCATCGTGCGTCCCCCGGGTCGCTCAGGTGCTCCTGCCCCGCCCCGTCGGTCCCGGTGCGCCGGCGGACCGCACCACGGAGGCCGCCTGCGACGAGCAGCGCGAGGAGGAGGACCCCGGGCAGGGTGAACCCCCACGCCAGCGGCGTCGCGAGGGCCACCGCGGGCGTGCTGCCGGTGCGGGGCGCGAGTGCGGCGGTGAGCACCGCGGAGGTGCGCACCGGAGCCTGCCGTATGACGGACCCGTCGGCAGCGACGATGGCCGAGACGCCGTTCGTGGCCACCACGACGACCGGGCGGTGGGTGGTGACGGCGGCCAGACGGGCCATGGCGAACTGCTGGTCGACCTGGGCGGTGCCCATGTAGGTGGCGTTGTTCGTCGGCACGAGGAGGATCTCGGCGTCCCGGGCGGCCAGTCCGGTCTGCAGGCCGCTGTAGGCGATCTCGAAGCAGGTCAGCACGCCGATGCGGGTGGCGTCGACGTCCAGCAGCCCGAGCCGGCCGCCGGGGAGCATGTCGCGCGGGATCTGGTCGAGCGCCGGCACCAGTGGCTGGAGGACCGACCGGAAGGGAACGTACTCGCCGAAGGGCACCGCCTTCTGCTTGTCGTAGTACGCGTCGGCTGGCACGCCGTCCTCGGTCCAGACCTGCAGGCGGTTGCGCCACCCGGCCCCGTCGTCGACCACCAGCCCGGTGAGGAGCGGGGCACCGACGGCCTGGGCCGCGCCGCTGATCGCGGCGAAGGCGTCGGCGTCGCGGAACGGGTCGATGTCGGAGGAGTTCTCCGGCCAGAACACCAGGTCCGGGCGAGGCGCCGCGCCCCGCTCGACCGCGGCCGCGTGCTCGGAGGTGGTCTCCACGTGGTTGGCGAGCACCCGGCGGCGCTCGGC
>JAUYLL010000041.1 GCA_030698375.1 Nocardioides sp.
TGCAGGTGCATCGACCCGCCGCGCCCGTGCGTCCAGCCGCGGTCCAGGCCGCAGATCTCGGCGAGGGTCTTGAGCAGCACGTCGCGTACGTCGTCGGACGGCGCGGCGAGCGGGTCCAGGCCCTTGGGCTCGACGTGGTGCAGGGCCTTTGCCAGGAACTGGTGGTGCCCGCGGTGCGAGCCGTTGACCGAGTCGTCGCTGGTGAGCGCGAGCACGGAGCCGACGGCGCCGCCCTCCTGGCCGATGCTCGAGTGGGCGGGGCCGTGGATCAACCCGGCAGCCGCCAGGTCGAGCACGTACTGCTCGAAGGTCCGGATCCACACCAGCTGCGCATACATCGTCCGCAACAGCGACGGGTCCGCGGCGTCCCAGTCGTCGGTGGTGGCGACCAGCTCCACCCAGGGGGCGGCCGGGGCCAGCGGGAGGTGCTCGGGCATGACGTACTCCTTTGTCCGTCCGCCACCCTGACACATGATTGGATCCAAAATCCAGCCTGCGTGTCCCTTTACACCCGCTTTCGTGCCGTGGTTGGGTGTTTAGGATCCAGAAGGAGGTAGTCATGGCGCTGCCCGGCCTGCGCCGGCTCGACCACGTCGGCTTCACCGTGCCCGACCTCGACGAGGCGCACGCGTTCCTGGTCGACGTCCTCGGCTGCGACTACCTCTACTCCCTGGGCCCCTTCCAGCACGACGACAGCGACTGGATGGCCGAGCACCTCGACGTCCACCCGCGCGCGGTGATGGTCGAGAACCGCTGGTTCCGCTGCGGCGACCAGGCGGTCTTCGAGGTCTTCCACTACTCCTCACCCGACCAGGCCGTGGTGCGCCCGCGCAACAGCGACGTCGGCGGCCACCACGTCGCGCTCTACGTCGACGACCTGGACGCCGCCGTCGACCACCTGCGCGCGGCCGGCGTGCGGGTGCTCGCCGGCCCGACCGCCAGCCGCGGACCTGCTCTGGGCAACCGCTGGATCTACTTCCTGGCGCCCTGGGGGATGCAGTTCGAGCTGGTCTCCGCGCCGGAGGGCAAGGCGTGGGACCGCGAGGCCGGGCATGGGGAGAATGCCCCATGACCACCTCCCCCGAGACCGCGACCGACACCGGCGGAGCCGCGAGCGCCCGCGTGGCGGCCTACCTCCGCAACGCCATCCTCGGCGGCGAGCTGCGCCCGGGCGACCGGATCCGGCAGGAGGACATCGCGGCCAAGTTCGGCGCGAGCCGGCTGCCGGTGCGCGAGGCGCTGCGGATGCTGGAGGCCGAGGGCCTGACGGAGCACGAGGCCAACAAGGGGGCGCGGGTTCCGCGGCTGACGCAGCACGAGGTCGAGGTCATCTACCGGATGCGCGAGAAGCTCGAGCCGCTCGCGCTGGCCGAGAGCCTGCCGGCCCTCGCCGAGATCGACCACGAGCGGCTGGACGACGTGCAGCGCCGGATCGAGGACAACGACGACCTCGACCGGTTCCTCGAGCTCGACCGCGAGTTCCACCTGCTGACCTACTCCGGGTGCACGATCGACCCGCTCAACTCGATGGTGACCCGGCTGTGGAACTCCACCCAGCACTACCGCCGCGCCTACGTCGCCCTAGGCGGGCAGTCGCGGATGTGGGTCGTCAACTCCGAGCACCGGCTGATCCTCGACGCCGTCGTCCGCCGCGACGCAGCCGACGCCGAGCGCTTCCTCGAGGGCCACATCCGACGGACCCGGATCGAGCTCGGCCACCACCCGGAGGTCTTCGGCCCGTGACACCCACCACCAGACTCTGCGTCAACGGCGAGACCGTCGACGTGGCCGCGAGCGAGGACACACCCCTGCTCACGGTGCTGCGCGACGAGCTCGGCCTGGTGGGCTCCCGGTTCGGCTGCGGGCAGGGCCTGTGCGGCGCCTGCTTCGTGCTGCTCGATGGCGTGGCGGTGCCGTCGTGCCAGACGCCGGTGTCGCAGGCATCAGCCTCGTCAGGCGTGGTGACGGTGGAGGGGCTCCCGGAGGGCGGTACGCCGCACCCCGTGCAGGCCGCGCTCCTCGAGGGTCAAGCCGCCCAGTGCGGGTTCTGCATCTCCGGCATCGTCGTGCGCGCGGCCGCACTGTTGTCGACGAACCCCGCCCCCTCGGCCGACGAGGTCGCCGAGGCGCTCGAGCACAACCTCTGCCGATGCGGCGTGCAGCGCCGGATCATCGACGCCGTCGTTTCGGCCGGGAGCGCCCGGTGATTGCCCCAGGGATTGCCCCGTGACCGCGACACCGGAGGTCAGCGCGCCGCAGCACGTGGTCGCCAACCCGGCGCTGGGCACCTGGATGTCCGTCGCCGACGGCAGCGTCGTCGTCCAGGTCGGCAAGGTCGAGCTGGGCCAGGGCATCCTGACCGCGCTCGCCCAGATCGCGGCCGACGCGCTCGAGCTGCCGGTCACGGCGGTGCGGATGCGCGCCGCACACACCGCCGACGGGCCCGACGAAGGTCTCACCGCCGGCAGCCTGTCGGTGCTGCAGGCCGGGCCGGCCCTGCGTCACGTCGGCGCGGTCGTGCGTGCCCTGACCGGTGGGCCAGGAGGCGACCTCTCGTCGTACGTCGCCCGGATCGCGGGCCTCGACCCGGCGACGGACCTGCGCGCGGTGACGCCGGCGGCGCCGGCTCGTGCCTCGGCGGTCGGCCGCAGCGAGGCCAGGCTGGACCTCCCCGACAAGGTGCTGGGCCGGCCGCGCTACCTCGCCGACCTGCGACCCGAGGGCCTGCGGCACGGGCGGGTGCTGCGGCCGGCCGTGCCGGGCGCGACGCTGGCCGACCTGGCCCACGTCGACCTGCCGGGCGTGAAGGTCGTGCGGGACGGGTCGTTCGTCGGTGTGGTCGGCCCACGGGAGTCCGACGTCGACACGGCGCTGGCCCGGCTCGCCGCCGCGGCCACCTGGAGCGACGGCAGCTCCCTGCCCGACGAGGACGACCTGTCGGCCTGGCTCCGCTCCGGCCCGCACGAGGAGATCGCTGTGCTCGACGAGGGAGGACCGGTCACCCCCACCCACCATGCCTCGTACTCCAAGCCGTTCCTGGCGCACGCCTCCATCGCGCCGAGCTGTGCGATGGCCCGGTGGACGACGGGACAGACCGGCGACCGGCTCCACGTGTGGAGCCACAGCCAGGGCATCCACGCCCTGCGCGACGCGATCACGTCGGCACTGGGTCTCGGCGAGGGTGTGGTGACGGTCGAGCACGTGGAGAACGCCGGCTGCTACGGCCACAACGCCGCCGACGACGCAGCGTTCGACGCGGTGTTGCTCGCGCGAGCGACGCCGGGTAGTCCGGTGCTGACCCGGTGGTCGCGCTCCGACGAGCTCACCTGGGGCCCGCTGTCGCCGCCGATGACGGCGACCCTCGGTGCCGACCTGGTCGGTGGGCGCATCCGCGGCTGGTCCCACGATGTGTGGAGCCTGGGCCACACCTCGCGTCCGGGCTATGCCGGTGCGCCGGGTCTGCTCGCTGCCGGCCACCGGGCAGATCCCTCGCCGGTGCCGCCGCCCACAGACCCGCCGTTGGCAGCCGGCGGGGGCACGACCCGCAACTCCGTCCCGATCTACGCCGTCGGGCCGCGTCGGGTCACCGGCCACCGTCGGACGATGACACCGCTGCGGACCTCCGCGATGCGGGCACTCGGCGCCTATCTCAACGTGTTCGCCATCGAGTCGTTCATGGACGAGCTCGCGCTCTCGGCGGGTGCCGACCCGGTGGCCTTCCGGCTGGCCCACCTCGACGACCCGCGCGCGGCCCACGTCGTACGACGGGCCGCCGACCTCGGCGGGTGGGGCCGGCCGCTGCCCGACGACACGGGACGTGGCATCGGGTTCGCGCGCTACAAGGACAAGGGCGCATGGTGCGCCGTCGTCGCTGAGGTGGCCGTCGACCACGAGGTTCGGGTGCGGCGACTGACCGTCGTCGCCGACCTCGGACTGGTCGTCAACCCCGACGGCGCCCGCAACCAGCTCGAGGGCGGCGCCACCCAGGCCACAAGCTGGACCACCACCGAGCGGGTGCGCTTCGACCGGCGCCGCATCACAAGCGACGACTGGGAGACCTACCCGATCCTGGGCTTCGCCGCTGCGCCGCTGGTCTCGGTCGAGCTCGTCGACAGCGCCGCCCCGTCGGTCGGCGCTGGCGAGGCCGCCCAGGGCCCGACCGCCGCCGCCATCGCCAACGCGGTCCACCACGCCCTCGGGGTGCGGGTGCGCGACCTGCCCCTGAACGCGGACGCCGTCGTCCGTGCCATCGAGTCCACCGAGTAACAGGAGAGAGCCATGCCCCGGATCAGCTACGTGCCGATGGAGCAGATGACCGAGTCGATGCGCGAGGAGATGCGGCGCTGCGCCACCGAGGGCACGCCGCGGCCGGAGAGCTCCGCCGTGCGTGCGCACGCGCCGGACGTCTTCGACACCTTCAAGGCCTACTGGGAGGCGACGTTCCGCAAGGGCGTTCTCGAGCACAGGATCAAGGAGCTCGCCCGGCTCTACATCACCAAGACCACCAACTGTCAGTTCTGCGGCAACCAGCGCTCGACGTCGGCCGGCCTCCCGGAGTACCAGGCTGACGACCTTCTCAACTTCGAGACCTCCGCGGCCTACGACGACCGCCAGAAGGCCGCGCTCGCCTACGCCCAGGCGATCGCGTGGGGCGAGCAGGACCTCGACGGTCTCTGGTCGCGGCTACACGCGCATTTCACCGAGCCCGAGCTGGTCGAGCTGGGCTGCTTCGTGGCCCTGACCTTCGGGCAGCAGAGCTGGATCCGGCTGCTTGGGATCGGGCACCAGGAGTACGACGTCGACGGCATCGACGCCAGCACCGGACTCGCCCCCGGGGTCGCCCGCTGACGCCCGGCCAGCCTTGGGAGCCTAGGCGGCCGGCAGGGTGACGGTGAACGTCGTACCCTCGCCGACGCGGGAGCTGACCTCCACGCGGCCGTGGTGCCGCTCGACGATAGTGGCGACGATCGACAGCCCGAGGCCGGTGCCGGGCTGGCTGAGAGCCTCGGGGTTGGTGGTCCGGAAGAAGGGGCTGAACAGCCCGATCTGGTCCTCCTCCGAGATCCCCATTCCGTCGTCACCGACCTGGAGCACGACGTCGGCGCCGCGACGGTCGGCGGCGACGACGACAGTCCCCCCGCCGCCGGTGTACTTCACGGCGTTGCTGACCAGGTTGGCGACCAGACGGTCGAGCTCCGCGGGGTCACCAGGCACCAGGAGCGGCTCGTCACCGAGCTCGACGCGCAGCGTCAGCTGCTTCGCCGTAGCGGACGAGTCGACGAGTGCGAGCACGTCCTCGGCCACGAGCCGCAGGTCGACCGTCGTTCGCTCCAGCGGGTGCCCGGGGTCACTGACCCGGGCGAGGAGCAGGAGGTCGTCCACGACCTTCGCCATCCGGGTCGTGCCTCGGGTCATCGCCTCGCGGTGGTGGGTTGCGGGGTGCTCCAGGTCCAGCTCGCCGAGCATCTCCAGGTTGCCGGAGATGACGGTGAGGGGAGTGCGCAGCTCATGGGAGAGCGTGGCGATGAGCTGGGTGCGGTAGTCGGCGAGCTGCTGGAGCTCGCGCACCAGGTTGCGTTCGCGCTCCAGAGCACGAGCGGTCATCAGGGCGGCACCGAGGTCGTGACCGATCTGCAGGGCCGAGCCGACCTCGCCCGGGGTCCAGGCGGGGTCCTGGGCCCGGCGGACCAGCACGAGGAAGCCCAGACACTCGGTGGCGACCCCGAGCGGGATGCCGAGCGCGGTGCTGAGCCCGAGATCGGCGAGCTGCCGGCGGGCCTGGGCGAGCAGCGGACGGGCGCCCTCGGGGACGTCGGACTCGCAGTCCTCGGTGATCACGAAGACCCGCTGCTCGGCCCAGAGCCGCGGCGCGAAGTGGTGGGCCAGGTCCACCATCCGTTCGGAGAGGGTGACCGGCTCACCGTCGTGCGCCCGCACGTAGCCGCGTCCCTCACCGTCCGGATCGAAGACCTGGATCCACGAGCCCGTGGCGCGGAAACCCTCGACCAGGGGGCGATGCGTGTGCTGGAGCACGGCCTCGAGGGAGGCCTGGGCCGGCATCGATGCCGAGCGGATCAGCTGGCGGGCGGTCTCCGCGTCGGCGACCTGTCGGACCAGCTCCTCGCGCTCGAAGGCAGTGATCACCGCCCGCTCGGCCTGAGCGGCGTACCGCTCAAGAAGCCGCCGCTGCGCGGCGTCCGGCCGCCGGCCCGCGACCGGCCGATCGACAGACATCGCCCCCACCAACCGCCCCTCGTCGTCGGTCAGGAGCGCGACGAGCGCGTCGTGCGGGTGCCAGGCATCAGGTTCGTCGGGCCGCTCCTCGTCGAAGAACACCCAGTGGCCCTCGAGGTCGTCGCCGTCGTAGTCCTCGGCGGCCAGGAAGCGGAACCGGCCCCAGGACTCCGCCTGCGCCATGACCGGGTCGAGGACGCCGACGGGGTCGGGCTGCTCGAGGTAGTCGCGGAACTCCTCGGGTCCGGTGTAGGCGACCGTCACGAGCTGGTCGCCGAGGACCACCGACAGCGCTGCGATCTCGAATCCGATCATCTCCGCGACCGACTCGACCATCAGCTGGAGGACCGCACGTGCGGACGAGTCGGACCAGCCCGCCTCGTCGGGCTGGGCGCGCGACCCAGCGACGGCCGGCGAACTGGCCTGCCCCTCCGCCACGACGACTCCCCTCATGCTCCCGAAGGCGAGTCTGACGCACATCACCACTCAGCATCGGGAGTACCAGCAAGCGGGTACTCCCCGATGGAGGGCGAGACCCTTCAACTACCAGGAAACGGCGATGTACTTGGACTCGAGGTAGTCGAGCATCCCCTCGTGGCCGCCCTCACGGCCGATGCCCGACTGCTTGGTGCCGCCGAAGGGCGCAGCGGGATCGGAGACCAGGCCGCGGTTGAGGCCGACCATGCCGGAGTCGAGCGCCTCGCTGATGCGCATGCCGCGGGCGAGGTCGGAGGTGTAGACGTAGGACACCAGCCCGAACTCGGTGTCGTTGGCCATCCTGATCGCGTCGGCCTCGTCGGTGAACGTGACGACCGGGGCCACGGGGCCGAAGATCTCCTCCCCGAGGATCCCGGAGGTGCGTGGTACGTCGAGCAGGACGGTCGGCTCGTAGTAGTAGCCGGCGCGGTCGGGTCGTGCGCCACCGAGGACGATCCGGGCACCGTCGGCCACGGCGCCGGCGACCAGCGAGGCGACCTTCGCGGCGCTCTCCTCGTTGACCAGCGGGCCGATCTCGGTGTCGTCGGAGGTGCCTGGGCCGACGCGCAGCGCGGCCATCCGCTCGGCGAGACGACGACTGAACTCGTCGGCCACGTCGGCGTGGACGTAGAACCGGTTGGCGGCGGTGCAGGCCTCGCCGGCGTTGCGCATCTTGGCGACCATCGCGCCGTCGACGGCGTCGTCGAGGTCGGCGTCGTCGAGCACCAGGAAGGGGGCGTTGCCACCGAGCTCCATCGAGCAGTTGACCACCTGGTCGGCCGCTTCGCGCAGCAGCACCCGGCCCACCTCCGTCGAGCCGGTGAACGACAGCTTGCGCACGCGGGGGTCGTGCAGCATCGCGGAGACGACGGCACCGGAGCGCCGGGCGGGCAGCACGTTCACGACCCCGGCCGGCACGCCTGCGTCCTCGAGGATCTTCGCCATCAGCAGCGCGGTCAGCGGGGTGTCGCTGGCGGGCTTGAGCACGACGGTGCACCCGGCGGCGAGAGCCGGTCCGATCTTGCGGGTGGCCATGGCGGCCGGGAAGTTCCAGGGGGTGACGAGGACGCAGATCCCGACGGGTTGCTGGAGCACCACGATCCGATTGGCCCCGGATGGGGCCGTCATCACCGACCCGGACGCACGGACCGCCTCCTCGGCGTACCACCGGAAGAACTCGGCGGCGTAGGCCACCTCTCCACGGGCGTCGGGGAGCGCCTTGCCGTTCTCGAGGGAGATCAGGTGGGCGAGCTCGTCGGAGCGGTCGCGCATCAGCTCGAAGGCGCGGCGCAGGATCTCCGAGCGCTCCCGCGGGGCGGTGGCGGCCCAGGCGCCGGCGGCCCCGGCGGCCGCGGCAACGGCAGCGAGGGCGTCATCGACCGAGCCGTCGGCGACCGACGCGATGACGTCACCCGTCGCGGGGTCGTGCACGTCGAAGCGGCTGCTGTCGGACGCCGGCACCTGCTTGCCGCCGATGCAGAGCTCGAGGGGTAGGTCGGCGATCTGGTCGAGGCTGAAGTCACCCATGGGAGGGGCCTTTCGGGTTGTGTCCGGGTTCAGTAGGGGTTGGCGACGACGAGCTCTTGCGCGGGGAAGAGCGTGAGGACCTTGGGTCCGTCGTCGGTGATGACGATCTCCTCCTCGATGCGCGCCGCGGAGTAGCCGTCACTGGCGGGGCAGTAGGTCTCGAGCGCGAACACCATGCCGACCTGGAGCTCCACGGGCTCCGCCATCGAGTTGAGGCGCGAGATGATCGGGCGCTCGTGCAGCCCCAGACCCAGGCCGTGGGCGAACTGCAGGCCGAAGGCCTCCATCTCGCTGTCGAAGCCGAACTCCTCGGCCTTGGGCAGCAGCGCTGCGACCTCGTCGGTGCCGACGCCCGCCCTGATGCCGGCGATTCCGCGGTCCATCCACTCGCGGGCCCGGGTGTAGGCGTCGCGCTGGGCCGGCGTCGAGGAGCCGACGGCGAAGGTGCGGTAGTAGCAGGTGCGGTAGCCGTTGAACGAGTGGATGATGTCGAAGAACGCCTGGTCACCGGGGCGGATGATCCGGTCGGTGAAGTTGTGGGGGTGCGGGTTGCACCTCTCCCCCGAGATCGCGTTCACGGCCTCGACCTGGTCCGACCCCATCTCGTAGAGGCGCTTGTTGGCCAGGGCGACGATCTCGTTCTCACGGACGCCCGGCTTGAGGGCCTCGAAGATGTCCTGGTAGACCCCGTCGACCATGGCGGCAGCCTGGTTGAGCAGGATGATCTCGTCGGAGGACTTGATGCACCGGGCGTCCAGCATCAGCTGCTGGGCGTCGACCACGGTGAGCCCCTGGCGCTGCATCTCGAAGAGGAACGGCGGCTCCACGATGTCCATGCCCACCGGGAGGTCGGCGACACCGGCCTCGACCAGGAGGGACTTGATCTCCGCGACAGCCGTCTCCATCAGCCCGACCGACGGGGCCACCGCCCCGCGGAAACCCAGGAAGCCCGCTCGGTAGTTGTCCTCGGGCACCCACTTCGAGTGCAGCTTGTGGTGCTTGACCGCGGACCCGAAGTCCCACAGGACCGGCTCCTTGCCGCGTGCGAGGAGGGCGTAGCGGATCATCTTGTCGCCGAGCGCACCCCCGATCCAGGTCTGCGTCGTGTAGCGGATGTTGTAGAAGTCGAAGAGCAGGAACGCCCCACACTCACTCGACTCCAGCGCCTCCTTCGCGCGAGCCAGCCGATAGGACCGGAGCCGGTCGAAGTCGACCCGGGACTCGTAGTCGACCCCCATGTGGCCGGGGGCAGACAGGGGCAGGCCGGTCATCCGGAGAGCCCGTCGTCGACCGGGACGTTCTCGGGCTTAAGGACGATCCCTGAGCTCTGCGCCTGGAGGTCCAACAGGATCGAGAAGTCCTCGGTCACCCGTCCGCTGCTGACGCTCGCCTGGACAGCGGCGGCCGTCGCGGCCGCGACCGGCATCGGTACGTCGAGCTCGTGCGCCGCCTCGAACCCGAGGTCGAAGTCCTTGCGCAGCAGGATCGGGGTGAACGTCGGGGTGTAGTCGAGGTTGACGAACGCCGGTGTCTTGTAGCGGGTGAACACCGACCCCATCACGGAGTTGTTGAGGAACTCCAGGAACGCTGCCCGCGGCATCCCGCCCTTCTCGGCGAGCACGGTGATCTCGGCCAGGCTCTGCGTCACGACTCCCAGCATCAGGTTGTGGCAGATCTTGGCGAGCCGGGCGACGTCGCCCTCGCCGACGTACGTCGCACCCTTGCCGAGGTGGTCGAGCAGGTGCGACACCCGCTGGTAGGTCTCCTCGGGTCCGGACACGACCAGGCTCAGCCCTCCGGAGGTGACGACCTTGCCGTTGCCGCTGACCGGCGAGGCGAGGAACGCCACGCCGCGCTCCGCGCAGGCCGCGCGCATCGCCGCGGACGAGGCGACGTCGACGGTGGAGGTATCGACGACGACGCCGGGCACCCGGTCGGGGTCGGCGAGGAGGCCGCCCTCGCCGACCAGCACCTGCTCGAG
>JAUYLL010000042.1 GCA_030698375.1 Nocardioides sp.
GTCGAGCACTGCGTCTCCGAGGAGGTCACCGGCATCGACCTCGTCCGCGAGATGTTCCGCATCGCCGCCGGCGAGGAGCTCGGCTACGACGACCCGGAGGTCCGCGGGCACTCCATCGAGTTCCGCATCAACGCCGAGGACGGCGGCCGCAACTTCATGCCGGCCCCCGGCACTCTCTCCGCCTGGAGCCCGCCGCAGGGCCCCGGCATCCGCATCGACGGTGGCTACGAGAACGGCGAGACCGTTCCGGGCGCCTTCGACTCCCTCATCGCCAAGCTGATCGTCACCGGCCGCGACCGCACCCAGGCGATCGAGCGCTCGCGCCGTGCCCTCGACGAGTTCGTCGTCGACGGCATGCCGACGGTGATCCCCTTCCACAAGGCGGTCCTCGCGGACCCGGCGTACGTCGGCGCCTCGACCCCCACGGGTGAGGGCGACTTCACCGTCTACACGACCTGGATCGAGACCGACTTCGACAACCAGATCGCGCCGTACGCCGGGGACGCCGCCGAGGCTCCCGAGGCCGACGAGCGCCAGTCCGTGACCGTCGAGGTCGGCGGACGTCGCCTCGAGGTCGTGCTGCCCGCCGGCCTCGCGGCCGGTGCAGCGACCGGCGGTGGCGCGAAGAAGCCCAAGCGCAAGACCGGGAAGAAGTCCGGCGCCGCCGCCTCCGGCGATGCCGTCACCTCGCCCATGCAGGGCACCATCGTCAAGGTCGCCGTCGAGGAGGGCCAGGAGGTCGCCGAGGGCGACGTCGTCGTCGTCATCGAGGCAATGAAGATGGAGCAGCCGCTGAAGGCGCACAAGGCCGGCACCGTCACGAGCCTCGAGGCCGAGGTCGGCGCCACGGTGACCAACGGCGCCGTGATCTGCGAGCTCAAGGGCTGAGCCCGACCCGCACGGGGGTTCACAGGCGGTTCACCGCCACGCCACCGCTCGTCGGGGATCCCGTCGTCATCAGGTCGTCCGGAGGTCGCACGCTGCACGCGTGACCTCCGCTCCCCCGACCCGGCAACGCACCCCGGTGACCTTCCTGGTCTTCGACGCGTGCGGAGGCGGTGGCGTCGCACGCTCGGTCATCGCGCTCGCGAACCGGCTGAGCAGGACGCACGACGTGCGGCTGCTCAGCCTCTTCCGACGCCAGGAGCGGCCGCGGTTCCCGGTGGACCCGGCCGTGCGACTGACCTGGCTGGTCGACGACCGCCGCGGCGCAGCCCGCCGTACGACGGCACGTCCTGCCCCGGTTGGACTCGTGGGTGGTCCTCACCGAGGCCGATGCCCGCGACTACACGGACCTCCTGCCGAGCATGGACACCCCCGTCACGGTGCTGCGGAACGCGTTGCCCTGGGACCTGCCTCCCGAGTCCGGCCCGCGGACGGCGCGCACAGTGGTCGCTGCCGGCCGGCTCGTTCCGGAGAAGGGGTTCGACCGACTGGTCGACGCCTGGGCCCCCGTGGCGGCGGCACACCCGGGCTGGGCCCTCGACATCCACGGCGAGGGCGCGCTGCGGCGCAGCCTCCAGGAGCGCATCGACAGGGCCGGGCTGGCCGACGTCGTCCGCCTGCGGGGCTACACCGCCGACATCGGCCGGGTCTTCTCCGAGGCGTCCCTGTTCGTCATGTCCTCGCGACGCGAGGGGTTCCCCATGGTGCTGCTGGAGGCGATGAGCACCGGGCTCCCCCTGGTGGCGATGGACTGCCCGCGCGGGCCGGGCGAGATCGTCACCCCGGCCAACGGCCTACTGGTCCCCGACGGTGACGTCGTCTCCTTGGGCGCTGCCCTGGCCGACCTGGTGGGAGACGCCCCGAGTCCTGCCTTCCGGTCGTCTCCGACGCCGCCCACACGTGGGTACGCCGGATCCGCGAGGCGGGCTGGCAGGTGCACGGTGCACTCGACGACCTGCTGCCGGCCGGCGGCGCGTCGGTGCCGCCCGACGCGGTGTCGGACAGCGCGCTCGCCGCGGCGGGCACGGAGGTCGTCGCCGAGCTGCTCGTCGCGCTCGAGGACCTGCAGCAGCGCCTCGACGCCGTGACCCAGGTGACCCCCACCACACCGAGGCGCCGCAGTCGGCTGGCGGCTCGACCACGTGCCGGGCGGGTGCGCTCGACCTGACCCGGGCGGACTAGCCTCGCGCCATGTTCTCCAAGGTGCTGGTGGCCAACCGTGGCGAGATCGCGATCCGGGCGTTCCGGGCGGCGTACGAGATCGGGGCGAAGACGGTCGCCGTCTTCCCCCACGAGGACCGCTGGTCCGAGCACCGCCTGAAGGCCGACGAGGCCTACGAGATCGGCGAGCGCGGCCACCCGGTGCGCGCCTACCTCGACCCCGAGGCGATCGTCGCGACGGCGGTGCGGGCCGGGGCCGACGCGGTGTACCCGGGCTACGGGTTCCTCTCGGAGAACCCCCACCTCGCGGAGGCCTGCGCAAACGCCGGCATCACCTTCATCGGCCCCACGTCCGACGTGCTGGAGCTCACCGGCAACAAGGCCCGGGCGATCACGGCGGCCCGGGAGGCCGGCGTGCCCACCCTCGCCTCGGTGGAGCCCACGGACGACGCCGACACCCTCGTCGCGGCGGCTGCCGACCTGCCGTACCCGCTGTTCGTGAAGGCAGTCGCCGGCGGTGGCGGACGCGGGATGCGCCGGGTCGACGACCCCGCCAAGCTGCGCGAGGCCGTGGAGACCTGCATGCGCGAGGCCGAGGGTGCCTTCGGCGACCCGACGGTCTTCATCGAGCAGGCCGTGGTCGAGCCGCGCCACATCGAGGTGCAGATCCTCGCCGACGCCGAGGGCAACGTCATCCACCTCTACGAGCGCGTCTGCTCGGTGCAGCGCCGCCACCAGAAGGTGGTGGAGATCGCGCCCGCGCCGAACCTCGACCCCGAGTTGCGCCAGCGGATGTGCGACGACGCGGTCAAGCTCGCGCGCGCCATCGGCTACCGCAACGCCGGCACCGTCGAGTTCCTGCTCAACCCCGAGGGCGAGTACGTCTTCATCGAGATGAACCCGCGGATCCAGGTCGAGCACACGGTCACCGAGGAGGTCACCGACGTCGACCTCGTGCAGTCGCAGATGCGGATCGCGGCCGGCGCCACCCTCGCCGACCTGGGCCTCGACCAGGACGCCATCGTGCTGCGTGGCGCCGCGCTGCAGTGCCGGATCACCACCGAGGACCCCTCCAACGGGTTCCGTCCGGACACCGGCAAGATCACGACGTACCGCTCCCCCGGCGGCGGCGGCGTGCGCATCGACGGCGGCACCACCTACACCGGCGCCGAGGTCAGCGCGCACTTCGACTCCATGCTCGCCAAGCTGACCTGCCGCGGCCGCACCCACGAGCTGGCCGTGCAGAAGGCACAGCGCGCGGTCGCAGAGTTCCGCATCCGCGGGGTCGCGACCAACATCGCCTTCCTGCAGGCGGTCCTGGCCGACCCCGACTTCCGGGCCGGCCGGGTGACGACCTCGTTCATCGAGGACCACCCGCAGCTGCTGGCGGCCCGCGCCCCCGGCGACCGCGGCACCCGCATGCTGACCTACCTCGCCGACGTCACGGTGAACCAGCCGCATGGTGCGGCCCCTGTCTCCGTCGACCCGGCGAGCAAGCTCCCGGAGATCGACCTGGACGTGCCGGCACCGAACGGCACCCGTCAGCTGCTGCTGGACGTCGGGCCCGAGGAGTTCGCCCGGCGGCTCCGCGCGCAGACGGCCGTGGCCGTCACCGACACCACCTTCCGCGACGCCCACCAGTCGCTGCTGGCCACCCGGGTGCGGACCCGTGACCTCCTCGAGGTCGCCGGTCACGTCGCCCGCACGACCCCACAGCTGTGGAGCGTGGAGGCCTGGGGCGGGGCGACGTACGACGTGTCCCTGCGGTTCCTGGCCGAGGACCCGTGGGAGCGGCTCGCCTCGCTGCGCCAGGCCGTGCCCAACATCTGCCTGCAGATGCTGCTGCGCGGGCGCAACACGGTCGGCTACACGCCGTACCCGACAGCGGTCACGCAGGCATTCGTCGAGGAGGCCACCGAGACGGGCATCGACGTCTTCCGCATCTTCGACGCCCTCAACGACGTCGAGCAGATGCGCCCCGCGATCGAGGCGGTGCGCGCGACCGGGAAGTCGGTCGCCGAGGTCGCGCTCTGCTACACCGGCGACCTGTCGAACCCCGACGAGTCGCTCTACACCCTCGACTACTACCTCGACCTCGCCGACCGGATCGTCGACGCCGGGGCGCACGTGCTGGCCATCAAGGACATGGCCGGGCTGCTGCGTGCGCCGGCCGCGCGCACGCTGGTGACGGCGCTGCGCGACCGCTTCGACCTGCCGGTCCACCTGCACACCCACGACACCCCGGGCGGCCAGCTGGCGACGCTGCTCGCCGCGATCGAGTCCGGGGTCGACGCCGTCGACGCCGCGTGCGCCTCGATGGCCGGCACCACCAGCCAGCCGGCGCTCTCCGCCCTGGTCGCCACCACCGACTTCACCGACCGGTCCACCGGGTTGTCGCTGGACGCGGTCAACGCGCTGGAGCCCTACTGGGAGGCGACCCGCCGGGTCTACGCGCCCTTCGAGTCCGGCCTGCCCGCACCCACCGGCCGCGTCTACACCCACGAGATCCCCGGCGGCCAGCTCTCGAACCTGCGCCAGCAGGCCATCGCGCTCGGCCTCGGCGAGAAGTTCGAGCAGATCGAGGACATGTACGCCGCGGCCAACCGGATCCTCGGCAACGTCGTGAAGGTGACCCCGTCGTCGAAGGTCGTCGGCGACCTCGCGCTGCACCTCGTCGCGGTCAGCGCCGACCCGGTGGAGTTCGAGGAGAACCCCGGCAACTTCGACGTGCCGGACTCCGTCATCGGGTTCCTCTCCGGCGAGCTCGGTGACCCGCCCGGCGGCTGGCCCGAGCCGTTCCGCACCAAGGCCCTCGAGGGGCGCACGGTGCGGCGCCACGAGGAGGAGCTGACCGCCGAGCAGACCGAGGCGCTGGCCCGCAACCCTCGCTCGACCCTCAACGAGCTGCTCTTCCCCGGCCCCACGAAGGACTTCCGTGAGTCCCGCGAGAAGTACGGCGACCTCTCGGTGCTGCCCACCCGCGACTACCTCTACGGCCTGCGCGCCGGCGAGGAGCACGAGGTGGACCTGGAGGAGGGCAAGCGGCTGCTGCTCGGTCTGCAGGCGATCAGCGAGCCCGACGAGCGGGGCTTCCGCAGCGTCATGTGCACCATCAACGGCCAGCTGCGGCCGATCGCGATCCGCGACCGTGCGGTCTCCTCCGACGTGCCGGCGCAGGAGAAGGCCGACACCTCGACCCCGGGCCACGTCGCCGCGCCGTTCGACGGCGTGGTGACGCTGGTGGCCGAGGAGGGCCAGCAGGTCGAGGCAGGCGCGACGGTCGCCACGATCGAGGCGATGAAGATGGAAGCCTCCATCACCGCACCGGTCGCGGGCACGGTCGAGCGGTTGGCCTTCACCGGCACCCAGCAGGTGGAGGGCGGCGACCTCGTGATGGTGCTCGCGACCTGAGCAGCTGAGCACGGCCTGCCTACGCTGGGGGCATGGAGACCATCGTCCTGCTCCTCCTCATCGCGGCCGGCGTCACGGCGTACCTCGTGCACCGCAACCAGCAACGGGCCGCGACTGCTGCCCGCGAGCTGGAGGAGGTGCGCATCGTCGTCCAGGAGGACGTCGTCCGGTTCGGGGACGAGCTCCGCGAGCTCGATGACGAGACGCTCACCACCACCCTGGACACCGCGATGCGGCAGGACTACCGGCGAGCGCTCGACTCCTTCGAGGCGGCCAACGCCACGCTCGACCGGCTGGCGCGGACCGAGGACGCGCGGCATGTGACCGAGGCGCTCGAGGACGGCCGGTACGCCGCCGCCTGCGTCTTCGCGCGCCGTGACGGTCTTCCGCTGCCGACGCGGCGACCGCCGTGCTTCTTCAACCCCGCGCACGGCCCCTCGGGCCAGGACGTCGAGTGGGCCCCCTACAACGGGGTGCCCCGGTCGGTCCCCGTCTGCGCGGCCGACGCCGAGCGGGTGCGCCAGGGCGCCGAGCCGGACGTGCGGATGGTGCCGCAGGGCAATGGTCGGGTGCCGTACTGGCAGGCCGGACCGGCGTTCTCGCCGTACGCCGGCGGCTTCTTCGGCGCCTACGCGATGAGCGGGATGCTCCCGAGCTTCCTCATGCTCGGCCTGCTCTCGAGTGCGGGCACCGGCTACGACCCGGCCATGGAGGCCGGCGGCGCCGACCCCCAGATGGATGGCGACATGGGTGCCGGCGACGGAGGCTCGGACTTCGGCGGCATGGACTTCGGCGGCGGCGGCGACTTCGGCTTCTGACCCGCACCGGTTGGTCGAGGTGCGAGCGAAGCGAGCCTCGAAGCCGACCGAGGCAGCACTGACGCGTCAGTCGTTGACGTGGTGGAGCCGGCGCGCCGCCTCCGCGATCGACCCGCTCATCGACGGGTAGACGGTGAACGTCTGCGCGAGCTGGTCGGCGGTGAGCGACTCGGCGACCGCGATGGCGACCGGATGGATGAGCTCGCTGGCCCGCGGCCCGACGACGACCCCACCCACGACGATGCCGGTGCCGGGGCGGCAGAAGAGCTTCACGAAGCCGTCTCGGACGCCCTGCATCTTGGCGCGGGCGTTGCCGGACAGGCCGAGCATCACGGTCTCGGCGTTGATCTCACCGGCGTCGACGGCCTCCTGGCTCCACCCAACCGTGGCGATCTCCGGGGCGGTGAAGACGTTGGAGGAGACCTTCTTCAGGTCGAGCGGCGCGACCGCGTCACCGAGGAAGTGCCACATGGCGATCCGGCCCTGCATGGCCGCCACAGAGGCGAGCATGAGGATGCCGGTGCAGTCGCCGGCGGCGTACACGCCCCGTGCGGAGGTGCGGGAGACCCTGTCCACCTTGATGAAGCCGGCGTCGTCGGTGATGACGCCGGTCTCCTCGAGCCCGATGTCCGCGGTGTTCGGGATGGACCCGAGGGCGAGCAGGCAGTGCGACCCGACGACCTCACGACCGTCGGTGAGCTTGACGGTCACCTCCTCGCCGTCGCGGGTGACCGACTCCATGCGCGATTTGGAGAGCACCGTCATCCCACGACGGGTCAGGACCTGCTCGAGCACCTCGGCGGCGTCGGCGTCCTCGCCGGGCAGCACCCGGTCGCGGCTGGAGACGAGGACGACGTCGACCCCGAGCGCCTTGTAGGCACTGGCGAACTCCGCACCCGTGACACCCGAGCCCACGACGATCAGCCGGCTGGGCACCTCGTCCATGTCGTAGACCTGCTCCCAGGTCAGGATCCGCTCGCCGTCCGGCTGCGCGGTGGGCAGCGTGCGCGGCCTCGCACCGGTGGCCACGATGACGGCGTCGGCCTCGATCGTCTCGAACCCGCCGTCGTTGAGCTCGGCGACGACGCGCGTCGGTCCGTCGAGCCGGCCACGTCCCTCGACCACCCGTACGCCGTCGCGCTCGAGGCGCCGCGAGATGTCGGTGGACTGCGCGAGCGCGAGGTCCTTCACGCGGGCGTTCACCCGGGCCAGGTCCACCTGCACCCAGGAGTCGCCGGAGGTGTCACCGGACCCGAAGCGCACGCCGAGCTCGGCGGCGCCCTCAACCTCGGTCATCAGCTCGGCGGTGGCGATGAGGGTCTTGCTCGGCACGCAGTCCGTGACGACGGCCGAGCCGCCGATCCCGTCCGAGTCGACGACCGTCACCTCCGCGCCCAGCTGCGCGGCCACCAGGGCCGACTCGTACCCACCAGGACCGCCACCAAGGATCACTACACGACTCACCCGGCCCATTCTCACGGCCCCGCGACGACATGGCCAATCTCCGGGTCACCAGCCGGAGTCCGAGCCACCGGGGCTTTCGGCGTTCGCGATCTCCAACGAGCACGCCCTTGGGCTACTAGGGTCGGGAGGACGGCCTGCCGTACGACGTCTCTGGGGGAGACATGACCGACGAGCCCTGGCACGAAGCACGCCTGATCCCGACGTCGGGGATCTCCGGCGCAGAGGAGCAAGAGCGTCGTGCGACCTCAGCTCTCCTTGCCGTCATGGGGGTCGTGAAGGAGTTCAGCCGCACTCTGCTGTCTCCCCTGGGCGCCCCCGCGGGGAACGTCGAGACGTTCATCGAGGTTCCTTTTCCCCATGGTGAGCGTCGGGTGTTTCCCGACGGTCTCGTTCGAGTGACCCGTGGCGCCAAGACCTGGACGGCCCTCCTCGAGGTGAAGACGGGTCGCAACTCGCTCGAGTCTTCTCAGCTCGAGTGCTACCTCGACATCGCGCGGGAGCAGGGATTCGACGCACTGATCACCATCAGCAACGAGATCCCGGCAATCGCCGGTCACCACCCCACGAAGGTTGACAAACCCAAGCTGCGCAAGGTCGACCTCCGCCACTGGTCATGGATGCTCGTCCTCTCTACCGCGGTGATGCAGAAGGAACACCGGGGGGTCTCTGATCCCGAGCAGGCGTGGATCCTCGGTGAGCTGATCCGATATCTAGAGCATCCACGTTCCGGCGCGATGGAGCTCGAGGACATGGGAGCGAACTGGGTTCCGGTCCGACAGGCCGTGACTGCCGGAACGCTGCGATCGAACGACAAGACTGCGCCCGAAGTCGTGGCGCGCTTCGACGCACTCCTCAGGTACACCGCACTTCGCCTCGGCCGTCAACTGGGAACCGACGTCGTACACGTGCTCACCCGCAAGGAACAGGCGGATCCCGCAATACGTGCACAGTCGCTGCTGGAGGCTCTTGTGAGCTCGGGTCAGATGAGCGGCGCCATCCGGATCCCTGACACGGTCGGCCCTGTTCGAGTGGTCGCGGACCTCCGTGCCGCCCGAATCACCTGTTATACCGACGTCGAAGCGCCGAAGTCCGGCCGGGCGCGCACACGGGTGAACTGGCTCGTGCGCCAGCTCGGTGGAGCCCCCGAAGACGTTCGCGTCGAGGCGTTCGCTGCCAATGCGCGGGGTGCGGGCGCGGCTGAACTACTGAGCACCGTTCGGGAGACGCCCGAGTCGCTGATCATCGACCCGAAGAAGGAGTTGCGCTCTTTCCGAGTGGCCATGAGCGCGCCGATGGGGGCGAAGCGGGGGCGCGGTCGCGGAGCCTTCATCGACTCGGTGGTCGACCTCGTCGATGTTTTCTATGGCGACGTCGTGCAGCACCTCAAAGCCTGGTCGGCGGCTCCCCCGCGCATGAGGGAACTGGAGCACGAACCGGTCCAGCCGTCATCCCTGGCCTCGACGTCTCTGTCGTCCCAAGACGGCACAGAGCAGGTCGACGGCCCACCCCCGGTCGCGGCGGCATCCAAGCCCGGCACGCACTCTGATGACAGGTCAGGCGACAAGCCGGGGTAGATCGCCGAGTGACGCGATGCCTCCACACTGCAGAATGCGCTCGGCCGTCGTGACGTAGGTCGACTGTCGGTGCCGAATGATGGACTGTGTCCATGCTCGACAGGGACCACCTCGACGATCTCGGCAAGGCCGAGGTCTTCGCCGTCCTGCGTGGAGGTCGAGCGGTGGCGCGGCGGATCGCGGTCGACGAGCTGGTCGTGGCAGCGCACCTCGCGGACCTTTACGACGCCGCGAGCATGACCGGACTCCCCTCGATGTTGCCGATCGTCTCCGAACGCCTGGTCACCCTGGGTGGGGTCGGGACGCCTCAGGTGAGCGAGTTCGCCGCGACCGAGCTGGGCCACCACCTCGCCTGCGGCCCCGACGCGGCGGCGGCGCTGCTCGCCGATGCGCTGGACCTTCGGCACCGACTCCCGGGTCTTTGGGAGCGGCTGCTCGAGGGGGAGGTGGATGCCTGGCGGGCACGGGTGGTCGCCCAAGAGACCCGCCGACTGCCACTGGAGGCTGCGGAGTGGGTCGACGCCCGGCTCGGGGAGACCCGCCGCTCGATCACCGGTGTCATCGGCCAGCTGGTCGCAGACGCGTTGCGACGCTTCGACCCCGAGACCTTCGCGCAACGCGAGGCAGAACGGCTCGACGGACGCGGGGTCTTCCTCGAGCGGCCCGGTCCCGCTGGCACCGGGCTGACGACCCGGGTGGCAATGGTGCTCGACACCCCCGACGCAGCGGTCCTCGATGCGACGTTGGACGACCTGGCCACCATCCACGCAGTCCTGGGTGACGAGTCGCCGCTGCAGGTACGCCGCGCCAAGGCCGTCGGGACACTGACGAACCCGCAGCTGGCGATGGATCTGCTGGCCGGTGATCTGACCACCCACGCCACCACCAAGACCACCGGCTCCGAGGCTCGGAAGGGGGTGCGCGGCCGGTCGGCGGTGGTCTACCTGCACCTGGACGCCTGCGACGTCGCGAACCTTGTTGCTGACGGCACGGATGGTGGCGGGAGCATCGAACGCCTCGGCCCCGCCACCCTGGACCTGCTCGGTGAATGGCTGAGCCGCCCCGGCGGGATCGCCCGCGACGGCATCACCCTGAGGCCGGTGCTCGAGACCACCCGCGCCGACACTGTCGACAGCCGGACACCGCCGGCGTGGATGCGCGAGCAGGTCATCCTCCGCGACCGGACGTGTGTGTTCCCCGACTGCACCCGCGACGCCCGCTCAGCCGACCTCGACCACATCGAGCCCTACGTCCCTGTCGACCAGGGCTCGCCACCCGGCCAGACGAGACCAGACAACCTTGCCCCGCTCTGCAGACGCCACCACCGGCTCAAGACCTGGACCGGCTGGACCTACCGCCGCGACGGCTGGGACACCGACAGCCGACCCCTCTACGAGTGGCTCGACCGCCACGGCAATCCCGCACTCCCACGCCACCTGCTTGAACCGGCCGACTCGTAGTTGCCCCGCCCCACAGCCCGCCTGGTGCGGGCCTCGTGGCATGCCCGCACCTTAGGGTGACGCCGTGACCGCACCCGACCTCACCGATCCCAGCACCGACCCCTCCGACGTAGCCCGGGCCGCGGCCGCACGGCTCGCCGAGCTGACCGGTGTCGAGTGCCACGACGTGGCCCTCGTCCTGGGCTCCGGCTGGCTGCCCGCGGTCGAGACGCTGGGCGAGACCGTCGCGGAGATCGCCTCCACCGACCTGCCCGGCTTCGCCCCGCCGGCGGTCGAGGGCCACGCCGGCACGATCCGGTCGGTGCGCGTGGGTGGCACGCACGTGCTGGCCTTCCTGGGTCGCACCCACTTCTACGAGGGCCGGGGCGTGCGGCCGGTCGTGCACGGCGTACGCACGGCCGCTGCGGCCGGCTGCCGCACCGTCGTGCTCACCAACGGCTGCGGCGGGCTGCGCGAGACCTGGACACCCGGGACGCCCGTGCTCATCTCCGACCACATCAACCTGACGGCGACCTCTCCCCTCGAGGGCGCCCATTTCGTCGATCTCACCGACCTCTACTCCTCGCGGCTGCGCGGGCTGTGCCGCGAGGTCGAGCCCACGCTGGAGGAGGGCGTCTACGTCCAGGTGCCCGGCCCCCACTACGAGACCCCCGCCGAGATCGGCATGGTCCGCGCGATCGGAGGCGAGCTCGTCGGCATGTCCACGACGCTCGAGGCCATCGCCGCCCGCGCCGCCGGCCTGGAGGTGCTGGGCATCTCGCTGGTCACCAACCTCGCCGCCGGCATCACCGGCGAGCCGTTGAACCACGAGGAGGTCCTCGAGGCCGGCCGCGACGCCGCGACCCGCATGGGCGGTCTCCTCGGCGCGATCGTGCCGAGGCTCTGATGCGCGTCCTCGTCACCGGCGCCGCCGGCTCCATCGGCCAGGTCCTCCTGCCCGGCCTCACCGACCGCGGTCACGACGTCGTCGGCATGGACCTCGTCGTCGCCCCCGACGGCACCCCCTCGCCCTGGTACGTCGGCGACTGCGGCGATCCCGACGCCGTGCGGTCCACCTTTGAGGCGGCGGCGCACGGTGGGCCGATCGAAGCGGTCGTCCACCTCGCCGGGATCCCCGACGAGTCGTCGCTCGACGCCGCCCTCGCCTCCCACGTGCTCACCACCGCGACGCTGCTCGACGCGATGCGCGAGCACGCCGTGAGCCGAATCGTCTACGCCAGCAGCAACCACGCCGTCGGGCGCACCCCCCGCACGGACCTGCTCGACACGGAGACGCCCCCGCGTCCGGACACCTTCTACGGCGTCGGCAAGGTCGCCGCCGAGGCCCTGCTCCGCCTGTACGCCGACCGGTACGGCCTCGACGCCGTCGCCCTCCGCATCGGCAGCTTCCTCCCCCAGCCCGAGACCCGGCGGCACCTCGCGACCTGGCTCTCCCACGACGACGCGGTCCGTCTGGTCGAGGCGGCGCTGACCGCGCCGGACCCCGGCTTCGCGGTCGCCTACGGCATCTCCGCGAACACCCGTGCCTGGTGGGACCTCGCCTCGGCGCGTGCGCTGGGCTACGCCCCGCAGGACGATGCGGAGACCTTCGCGGCCACGGTCGAGGAGACCCCGGCGACGGAGGCCGACGAGGTCGAGGCCGCCCACGTCGGCGGCCCCTTCGTCACCGAGCGGTTCTGGCGGCCGGCTCGCTGAGCCGTCGCTCCAGGCCCTGACGGCACCCGCGCATCATCCAGGCGTGGTTGGCCTCGAGCAGCGGACGGCCGCCGAACGCCGCAGCGCGCAGGACGCCACTGCGGGCCTCCACCTCCTGGGTGAACGACAACCGGGTCGCCTGCCCGTCGGTGGCGAGGTCCCACCGGCACCACCCGTCGAGGTCGCCCCCGACCTCGACCTCGAGCACGCCGCCCTCGGGGTCCTCGACCGTCGCGGTCAGCCGCAGCTTCAGCGCGAAGGGCAGGAACGAGCGACACACCACGTCCCCGGACCGCTCGCCGCGCCGGGTCACCCGGCGTACCTGGGGCCACCAACTCGGGTAGTCGAGCACGTCGGCGAGCACCGCGTGCACGCCCGGACGGGCGTGGTCGACGACCCAGCGGCTCTCGAAGCGGTAGTGGTGGCGCACCGCGCCATCCTTACCCACCCGCCGCAGCCACCGACCACCCGGCCACCGCCCTACGCTGACCCCATGGACGCTGCGCTCGAGACCGCCGCCCGCTCCTGGCTCGCCGAGGACCCGGACGACGTCACGCGCGCCGAGCTCGCCGCCCTGCTCGAGCATGCGACCACCGGCGACGCCGAGGCGGAGGCGGGCCTGGTCGATCGGTTCGCCGGCACCCTGGAGTTCGGCACCGCCGGCCTGCGCGGCGCACTGGGGGCGGGGCCGAACCGGATGAACCGGGTCGTCGTCGCCCGCGCTGCCGCGGGACTGGCGGCGTACCTCGACGTGGAGGAGCTCGAGGGCCCCGTCGTCATCGGGTACGACGCCCGGCACGGCTCGGCGACCTTCGCCCGGGACACCGCCGCGATCGTGCAGGGCACCGGCCGCGATGCGTTGCTGCTCCCCGAGCCGCTGCCCACCCCCGTGCTGGCCTACGCCATCGGCCACCTGGGCGCCGCGGCCGGCGTGATGGTGACCGCCTCGCACAACCCCCCGCAGGACAACGGCTACAAGGTCTACCTCGGCGACGGCAGCCAGATCGTGCCGCCGGCCGACGTCGCGATCGCGAGCGCCATCGCCGGCATCGGCTCCTGGGACTCGATCCCCCGCGACGAGTCGTGGCGCACGCTCGACCACACCCTCCTCGACGCGTACGTCGACGCGGTCACCGGCCTGGCCCGTCCCGGCCCGCGCGACCTCCGCGTGGTGCTCACCCCGCTGCACGGCGTGGGCGGGGCGACGGTGCGCCGGGTGCTCGTCGCGGCCGGCTTCGCCGACCTCCACGAGGTCGCCGCGCAGGCCGACCCGGACCCGAACTTCCCCACCGTCGCCTTCCCCAACCCCGAGGAGCCCGGCGCCATCGACCTCGCGCTCGAGCTGGCCCGGGAGGTCGGCGCGGACCTGGTGGTGGCCAACGACCCCGATGCCGACCGCTGCGCACTCGCCGTGCCCGGCCCCGAGGGCGACCGCGACTCCTGGCGAATGCTGCGGGGCGACGAGGTGGGGGCGCTCCTCGCCCAGCACCTGCTGGACCGCGGGGACGTCCCGGCCGACGGGGTGCTGGCCACGTCGATCGTCTCCTCCTCGCTGCTCGGCCGGATGGCGGAAGCCGCCGGGGTCGGCCACACGGAGACGCTCACCGGCTTCAAGTGGATCGGCCGGCTGGAGAGGCTCGCCTTCGGCTACGAGGAGGCGCTCGGCTACTGCGTGGCACCGCACCTGGTGCGCGACAAGGACGGAGTCTCCGCTGCCCTGCTCGCCTGTGAGCTCGCCGCGACGCTGAAGGCCGAGGGCCGCGAGCTCGACGACGCGCTCGACGACCTCGCCCTCGCCCATGGGCTGCACGCCACCGACCAGCTCGCCGTACGGGTGAGCGACCTCGCCCTCATCACAGCCGCGATGGAGCGGCTGCGCACCACCCCGCCCACCGAGCTCGGGGGGCTGGCCGTGGAGCAGGTCGACGACCTCGCCACCGGGTCGGTGGCGACCACCGGGCTGCCGCCCACCGACGGACTGCGCTACCACCTCGCCGAGGGCGGCCGGGTGGTCGTCCGACCGTCGGGGACCGAGCCGAAGATCAAGTGCTACCTCGAGGTCGTGGTCGCGGTGGATCCGACCCTGGGCGGGGACGCCGTGGCAGCGGCGCGGATCGCCGCGGCCGGACGGCTCGACGCCGTGCGCGCCGACATCGCCGCGGCGGCCGGGCTGTGAACCCCGAGGCGCTCTTCGACCAGCTCGTGGAGCTGTTCACCCGCGAGGACGACGTCGACCCTCCCGGGGAGTCACCGGGCCCGTGGGACGGCCTCGCGCTGTCCACCGCCGGCCGGGTCTTCGCGGTCCTGGTCAGCGACCAGCTCGTCGTCCGGCTCACCGAGGAGCGCGTCGAGGCCCTGGTCGCGGCCGGTGGGGCGCTCCCGTTCACCGACGCGGACCAGACGGTTCCCGGGTGGGCAGCCCTGCCGCTGGAGCAGAACGCCACGTGGGAGGAGCACGCCCGCGAGGCCCTCGAGCTCGCGCGCGGCTGACGCCGCTGGCGGCACAGCACCGGCCGCCCGGCGGCCGTCGGAGAATTCGGAGCGCCCGGCGTCCCGGACCTATGCTGACGCGGTGAGCACCACGGCCCTCCCGACCCCCGCGACCGATGGGGAGCTCGCGGACGCGACGAGCTCGGATGCCGCGCTCCGCCGCTTCCTGCACGGGCTGCCCGGCGTCGACCAGGTCGGTGCCGACGCCCGCGCCGCGATGCTCGGCACCCGCTCCATCAAGGCCGCGAGCAAGGAGCAGGCGCTCGACCTGGCCATCCGGATGGTCGATCTGACCACCCTCGAGGGCCAGGACACCCCCGGCAAGGTGCGCGCCCTGTCCGCGAAGGCGATGCGCCCGGACCCCACCGACCCGACCTGCCCCGCCACCGCCGCGGTGTGCGTCTACGGCGACCTCGTCGCGGTGGCCAAGGACGCCCTCGGCGACTCCGGGGTCCACGTCGCCGCGGTCGCCACCGCGTTCCCGTCCGGCCGGGCGTCGATGAGAGTCAAGCTCGCCGACACCGCCGACGCCGTCGCGGCCGGCGCGGACGAGATCGACATGGTCATCGACCGCGGGGCGTTCCTCTCGGGCCGCTACCTGCAGGTCTTCGAGGAGATCGTCGCCGTGCGCGAGACCTGCGGACCGGCCCACCTCAAGGTGATCTTCGAGACCGGCGAGCTGCAGACCTACGACAACGTCCGCCGCGCGTCGTGGCTGGCGATGATGGCCGGGGCCCACTTCATCAAGACCTCCACCGGCAAGGTGCAGCCCGCCGCCACCCTCCCGGTGACGATGCTGCTGGTCGAGGCGGTCCGCGACTTCCGCGCCGTCACCGGGCGCCAGGTCGGGGTCAAGCCCGCCGGTGGGATCCGCACGGCCAAGGACGCGATCAAGTACCTCGTCATGGTCAACGAGGTCGCCGGCCCCGACTGGCTCGACCCGGACTGGTTCCGCTTCGGCGCCTCGACCCTGCTCAACGACCTGCTCATGCAGCGCAGCAAGATGCGCACCGGCCGTTACTCCGGCCCCGACTACGTGACGATGGACTGAGGGCCGATGACCACGTTCGAGTACGCCCCCGCCCCCGAGTCCCGCGCGGTCGTCGACATCAAGGCCTCCTACGGGCTCTTCGTCGACGGCGAGTTCGTCGACGGCACGGGGTCCTCGTTCAAGACGATCAACCCGGCCACCGAGGAGGTCCTCGCCGAGGTCGCCGAGGCCAGCGACGCCGACGTCGACTCGGCCGTGCGGGCCGCGCGGCGCGCGTACACCCGGGTCTGGTCGCGGATGAGCGGCCGCGAGCGCGCCAAGTACCTCTACCGGATCGCCAGGATCCTCGCCGAGCGCTCCCGCGAGCTCGCGGTCCTGGAGTCCCTCGACAACGGCAAGCCGATCCGCGAGTCCCGCGACGTCGATACCGTCCTGGCGTCCCAGTGGTTCTTCTCGTACGCCGGCTGGGCCGACAAACTCGAGCACGCTGGGTTCGGGCCCGACCCGCGCCCGGTCGGGGTCGCCGGCCAGGTCATCCCCTGGAACTTCCCGCTGATGATGCTCGCCTGGAAGGTCGCCCCCGCCCTGGCGTGCGGCAACACCGTGGTGCTGAAGCCGGCGGAGACCACTCCGCTGACCGCGCTGCTCTTCGCCGAGATCTGCCAGCAGGCCGACCTCCCGCCCGGTGTCGTCAACATCGTCACCGGCGCCGGCGAGACCGGCCGCGCGGTCGTCGCCCACCCCGACGTCGACAAGGTCGCCTTCACCGGCTCGACCGACGTCGGCCGCCAGATCGCGCGCACCGTGGCCGGCACCGACAAGCGGGTCACCCTCGAGCTCGGTGGCAAGGCCGCCAACATCGTCTTCGACGACGCCCCGGTCGACCAGGCCGTCGAGGGCATCGTCAACGGCATCTTCTTCAACCAGGGCCACGTCTGCTGCGCGGGCTCGCGCCTGCTGGTGCAGGAGTCGGTCGCCGAGGAAGTCCTCGACTCCCTCAAGCGCCGGATGGGGACGCTGCGCGTCGGCGACCCGCTCGACAAGAACCCCGACGTCGGCGCGATCAACTCGGCGGCGCAGCTCGCCCGCATCCACGAGCTCGTCCAGGCCGGCCGCGACGAGGGCGCCGCGATCTGGCAGCCCGGCTGCCGG
>JAUYLL010000045.1 GCA_030698375.1 Nocardioides sp.
CTCGAGCACCCGGAAGGAGTCGGTGTCGGTCTGCTCCTGCGTGGCGTCGGTGCGCCCGGCGTGGAACGGCACGGTCACCTCGACGCCGGCGTCCTTGGCGGCCTCCTCGACCGCGGCCGAGCCGGCCAGGACGATCAGGTCGGCCAGCGAGACCTGGGCGCCACCAGCGGCGTTGAACTCCTGCTGGATCGACTCCAGCTTCTCCAGCACCCGACCGAGCTGCTCGGGCTGGTTGGCCGTCCAGCCGCGCTGCGGCTCGAGGCGGATGCGGGCACCGTTCGCGCCACCGCGCTTGTCGGTGTCGCGGAAGCTCGAGGCCGAGGCCCACGCCGTGGAGACCAGCTCGGAGACCGTCAGGCCGGACTCGAGCACGCTCTTCTTGAGTGCGGCGACGTCGGCGTCACCGGGCAGCTCGCCCTCGACGGTCGGCACCGGGTCCTGCCACACCTCCTGCTCCTGCGGAACCCAGGGGCCCAGGTAGCGGGAGACGGGACCCATGTCGCGGTGCAGCAGCTTGAACCAGGCCTTGGCGAAGGCAAGACGGAACTCCTCGGGGTCCTCCTTGAAGCGCCGCGAGATCTTGTCGTACTCGGGGTCGACGCGCAGCGCCAGGTCGGAGGTGAGCATCCGCGGCTCGCGCCGCGGGTCGCCCTCGTGCGCACCGGGGACCATGTCGGAGCCCGCGCCGCTCTTCGGACGCCACTGGTGCGCCCCGGCCGGGGACTTCATGAGCTCCCAGTCGTAGGCGTAGAGGATGTGGAAGAACTCGTTGTCCCAGCGGGTCGGGTGGTAGGTCCAGGTGACCTCGAGGCCGGAGGTGATCGCGTCGCCGGCCTTGCCGCTGCCGTGCGCGTTCTTCCAGCCCAGGCCCTGCTCCTCCAGCGGGGCGCCCTCGGGCTCGGGGCCCACGAGGTCGGCGTCACCGGCGCCGTGGGTCTTGCCGAAGGTGTGGCCGCCGGCGATGAGGGCGACGGTCTCCTCGTCGTTCATCGCCATCCGCGCGAAGGTGTCGCGGATGTCGTGCGCCGAGGCCTGCGGGTCGGGGTTGCCGTTGGGACCCTCGGGGTTGACGTAGAACAGACCCATCTGGACCGCGCCGAGCATCTCGTCGAGCTCGCGCTCGCCGGTGTAGCGCTCGTCGCCGAGCCAGGAGTCCTCGGGACCCCAGAAGATCTCCTCGGGCTCCCAGACGTCCTCGCGTCCGAAGGCGAAGCCGTGGGTCTCGAAGCCCATGTCCTCGAGCGCCACGTTGCCGGCCAGGACGAGCAGGTCGGCCCAGGAGATCTTCTGGCCGTACTTCTGCTTGACCGGCCAGAGCAGGCGCCGGGCCTTGTCGAGGTTACCGTTGTCGGGCCAGCTGTTCAGCGGGGCGAACCGCTGCCCGCCGTCACCGGCGCCGCCGCGGCCGTCGTAGATGCGGTAGGTGCCGGCGGCGTGCCAGCTCAGCCGGATGAAGAGACCGCCGTAGTGGCCGAAGTCGGCGGGCCACCAGTCCTGCGAGTCGGTGAGGACGGCGGCGACGTCACGCTTGAGCGCCTCGACGTCGACCTTCGCGAACTCCGCGGCATAGTCGAAGTCGGCACCCAGCGGGTTGCCCTGCGGGGAGTGAGCATGCAGGACCGAGAGGTCGAGCATGTTCGGCCACCAGTCCTGCAGGCCGTGCGGTCGCCCGCCGGTCTTCGGGGTCGGAGCGTCGAGCGCGGGGTTCTCGCTCTCGCTGCCGTCCGCCGTCGCGGAGCCGGCCATCACCGGGCAGCCGGCCTCGGCCTTGCGGTCCACCCCCTGGGGGCTCTCGGGGGTGGTGTCGTCCTGGGTGTCGCTCATCTGTGTCCTTCCGAACTGGCGGTCACTGAGGGGGGTGCTGTCGCGCACGTGGGGCAGGTGCCCCAGTACACGACCTCCGCCTCGTCGACCACGAAGCCGTGGTCGTCCGAGGCGGTGAGACAAGGGGTGTGGCCGACGGCGCAGTCGACGTCGGCGATGGCGCCGCAGGTGCGGCAGACCACGTGGTGGTGGTTGTCGCCGACGCGCGCCTCGTAGCGCGCTACCGAGCCGGCCGGCTGGATCCGGCGCAGCAGGTCCGCGCCGGTCAGGGCGCGGAGCACGTCGTACACGGCCTGGTGGGAGACGTCGGGCAGGGACTCGCGCACCGCGCGGATGATCGAGTCGGTGTCGGCGTGCGGGTGGGCGTCGACCGCGGCCAGCACGGCGAGGCGCGGCCGAGTGACCCGCAGCGCGGCGCCGCGCAGCAGGCTCTCGTGGTCGCGGGGGATCTCGGTCGTGGGCACCCCTGCAGTATCCACACTTGTCTTGAATGCTTCAAGACAGCTTGTGGGGAAAATGGTCCTGGTCCGCTCAGAGACCGGGGAGGCTCTTCAGCAGTCCCCGCACCACGTCGTGCACCTCGGCGTCGGCCGCGGCGACCAGCGCCCGGGGCGACGGCTCCTGGGGCCGGTACGGCGTCCCGTCGAGCCCGCCGACCATTCCGCCGGCCTCGTGCAGCAGCAGCGATCCGGGGGCGTGGTCCCAGGGCAGGGTCTTCTTGTAGATCGCGTAGTCGGCGCCACCCTCGACCAGCTGCGGGTAGTCGACCCCGCAGCAGACCCAGGTCAGCTCCAGGGCCTGCAGCGTGCCTAGCGCCTGCCCGATCCAGCCCCGCCGCGACGTCACGCCCCGCAACTCCTCGGTCGGGGACTGCCGCACGAGCCGGCGGTCGCCGCACCAGGCGCCGGCCCCGCGCTCGGCGACGTACGCCCGCCGGTGCTGGGGCTGCCATATCCAGCTGCGCACGACCTCCCCGGCCCGCAGCTCGGCGAGCATCATCGCGTGGTCGGGGGACCCCCGGACGAAGTTGCGCGTGCCGTCGACCGGGTCGACGGTGAAGGCGTGGTCGGCGTCGGCGAAGGCCTCGAGGAGCCGCGGGTCGGCCGAGGTGGCCTCCTCGCCGAGGATGAGAGCGTCCGGGTAGGCCGCCCGGAGGGCCTCGGTGATCCGCACCTCGGCCTCGCGGTCGGCCACGGTCACCAGGTCGCCCGGGTTCTTCTCGGCGACGTCTCCCTCGGTGAGCGCGCCGAAGCGGGGGTCGACGACCTCGGCCGCCACCTGCTGCATCAGCGCCAGGACGTCATCGGTCTCCACGCGCGAGCCCGCTCAGTCGCGGGGCTTCTTGTGCCGGGGCTTCTTCGACCCCGGGGCGTCGGACGAGCGGGGACCGTCCGAACGCGGGCGGCTCGCGGGGGACCCGGTGTCCTCCTGCAGCTCGATGAGCTTGCCGGAGATCCGGGTGGTGGCCAGCGCGTCCCAGATCTCGGGTGCCAGGTCGGCCGGCAGCTCCACGATCGAGTGGTCGGGACGGATCGCGATGTGGCCGAAGTCGGTGCGGCGCAGACCGCCCTCGTTGGCCAGCGCGCCGACGATCTGGCGCGGCTCGACCTTGTGGCGCTTCCCCACGCTGATCCGGTACGGCGCCAACGGCGGCCCGCCGTCGCGTCGCTGGCCGCGCCCCGGGCCGTCGGCCTGCGGGCGGGCCGGTCGGTCGCGGTCGGTGCGCTGGGGGCGCTCGGGGCGGTCCGGGCGCTCGCGGCGTGCCGGCTCGGGCTCGAGCAGCAGCGGGGTGCTGCCCTGGAGGACCACCGCGAGCGCGGCGGCGACGTCGATCTCCGGCACGTCGTGCTCGCGCAGGTAGTGCGAGACGACGTCGCGGAAGAACCCGACCTGCTCGGAGGAGAGCGCCGCGGTGATCTGGTCGTCGAAGCGCGCCAGCCGGGTGGTGTTGACGTCGTCGACGGTCGGCAGATGCATCTGGGTGAGCGGCTGGCGGGTGGCCTTCTCGATGTGCTTGAGGAGGTACTTCTCCCGCGGGGTGACGAACGAGATCGCGTCGCCGCTGCGGCCGGCGCGGCCGGTGCGGCCGATGCGGTGCACGTAGGACTCGGGGTCGGTGGGGATGTCGTAGTTCACGACGTGGCTGATCCGGTCGACGTCGAGCCCACGCGCGGCGACGTCGGTGGCCACGAGGATGTCGAGCTTGCCGGCCTTGAGCTGGTTGACGGTCCGTTCGCGCTGCACCTGGGCGACGTCGCCGTTGATGGCCATCGCGGAGAACCCGCGGGCGCGCAGCTTCTCGGCTAGCGTCTCGGTCTCGTTCTTGGTGCGGACGAACACGATCATCGCTTCGAAGTTCTCCACCTCGAGGATGCGGGTCAGCGCGTCGACCTTCTGCGGGTAGGAGACGGTCAGGTACCGCTGGGTGGTGTTCGCCGAGGTCGTGGTCTTGCTCTTGACGGTGATCTCGGCGGGGTTGCTGAGGTACTTCTTCGACAGCCGGCGGATCTGGGCGGGCATCGTCGCGGAGAACAGCGCGACCTGCTTGGAGTCCGGGGTGTCGGCCAGGATCGTCTCGACGTCGTCGGCGAAGCCCATGTTGAGCATCTCGTCGGCCTCGTCGAGGACCAGGAAGCGCAGCGCGCTGAGGTCCAGCGTGCCCTTCTCCAGGTGGTCCATGATCCGGCCGGGGGTGCCGACCACGACGTGCACGCCGCGGCGCAGGGCGCTGAGCTGGACGCCGTACCCCTGGCCGCCGTAGACGGGGAGGACGCTCACGCCGCGCAGGTGGGAGGCGTACTTCTCGAACGCCTCGCAGACCTGGAGCGCGAGCTCGCGGGTCGGGGCGAGCACCAACGCCTGGGGGGTCTTCTGCTTCAGGTCGAGCCGGTCGAGGATCGGCAGCGCGAAGGCGGCAGTCTTGCCGGTCCCGGTCTGCGCCAGGCCGACGAGGTCACGACCGTCGAGCAGGGTCGGGATGGTCGCGGCCTGGATCGCCGAGGGGGTCTCGTAGCCGACGTCGGCCAGCGACCTCAGGACTGCGTCGGAGAGGCCGAGGTCGGCGAAGGTCGGGGTCGTCGGCTCGGCGGTGGGGCTGGGGTTGTCGGTGCTCACCCGCCAACGGTAGTGCGTCCGAGCCGTTGTGGCCTCCTCGGCCGGGTGTGACTCAGCCGGCCCAGAGCACCGGGACGAGCGCGACCGTGAGCCCCAGCACGGTCAGGGTGAGGATCCAGCCGAGCCGCGCGTAGTCGGTGAACCGGTAGCCACCGGGGCCGTAGACCATCATGTTCGTCTGGTAGCCGATGGGGGAGAGGAAGGACGCCGAGGCGGAGATCGCCACGGCGATCGCCACTCCGCGCGGGTCCAGCCCGGTCGCCGAGGCGGCCGAGACCGCGATGGGCAGCATGAGCAGCGCCGCCGCATTGTTGGTGACCATCTCGGTGAGGATGATCGTGGCGAGCACGATGCCGAGCAGCACGCCGCGGTCGCCGAACCCGCCGAAGACGTCGACCAGCCCCGTCGCGATCGTCGCGGCCAGGCCCGAGGACTGCATCGCCGCAGCCAGCCCGAAGGCGGAGGCGATGACGACGATCACCTCGATGTCGATCGCCCGTCTCGCCTCCAGCGGGGTGAGCACCCGGGTCGCCACCAGCGCGATCGCGCCGATCAGCGCGCCCTCGAGGATCGGCACGACCCCGGTCGCGGCCGCCGCCACGACGGCGAGCAGCACGGTGACCGGGATCCACGCCCGCGAGGACGACGCCGGCGGGGCGCCGTCCATCGGGGCGACGAGCAGGAAATCGGCCCGGTCGCGCCAGCGCTCGCGGAAGTCGGGGTCGGTGACGAGGATGAGGGTGTCGCCGACATGGATCGTCTCGGTGCCGATGCGGCCCTGGAGCAGCTGGCCGGAGCGGTGGATGCCGAGCACGGCGGCCTGGTACGTCGACCGGAAGCCGACGTCCTTCAGGGTGCGGCCGACCAGGGGCGACCGGGAGCCCACGACCGCCTCGAAGTAGCGGACCGAGGGATCGGCGAGGTCGAGGACGTGCTCGAGCTCCGCGGAGCGCAGCCCGCGCATCTCCTGGAGGTCGACGACCTTCTCGACGGGGCCGACGAAGTGCAGCCGGTTCCCGCCGCGCAGCACGGTGTCGGGGCGCACCGGCGCGATCGTGGTGTCACCGCGGTCGACGGAGGCGAGGAAGAGGCCGGAGAGGTTGCGCAGCTGGGCCTGCTCGACCGTCTTGCCGTCGATGGCCCCGCCCTCCTCGACGATCATCTCGACACTGAAGCGGCGGCCCGCCTGCTCCATCTCGCTGCGGGCCGAGCGGCGGTCGGGCAGCACCCGGGGGGCGAGCACGATGATCGCGACCAGGCCGATCGCGGCGATCGGCAGGCCGAGCTTGCCGATCTCGAAGAACCCGATCTCCTCCAGGCCCAGGGTGCTCATCTGCCCGGAGACGACGAGGTTCGTGGAGGTCCCGATGACGGTGATCAGTCCACCGAGGACGGCGGCGAAGGAGACCGGCATGAGCAGCTTGGAGACCGATACCCCACGCCGCTCGGCCCACGAGGTGACCTGGGGGATGAGCATCGCGACGATCGGCGTGTTGTTGAGGAACGCCGAGGCGCCGGCTGTCGGGACGAGCGTGCGGATCAGCGGGAGGCGGTACCAGCCGCGCTCGCCGAGCGTGCTCTGCATGATGGGCGTCAGCGCACCGGTCTTCTCGATGCCGGCAGCGAGGACGTAGAGCGCGGCGACCGTGATGGGGGCAGGGTTCGAGAAGCCGGAGAAGGCCTCCTCGGGCTCGATGACGCCGACCACCAGCAGGGTGACCGCGCCGCCGAAGACGGCGACCGACGGGGAGACCCGGCTGCGCACGAGCACGGCCAGCACGGCCACGATCACACCGAGGGTGATCCAGGCGTCGAGCGTCACGGTCTGTCCTCCCGGGGCGGTGCCCGGCGGAGGCCCACCGGGTCTGAGAAGCAGCAGACTAGTGCCGCCCGTGCAGCTTCATCCTCGGTGGCCGCCCGTCGGGGTCGACCACCGCGCGGTACGCCGGGGCGAGCAGCGTGCGCTGCCAGCGGGGCGGGTCCTCGACGTGGTGGCGCCGCAGCCGGCCCGGCGGACGGTCGCCCTGCTCCCCGTCGGCGTACCACTGCTCGAGGGTGGTCGAGGAGCGGCGGACGGTCTCGAAGGCCTCGACCGGGTCGACCAGGCCCTCGTCGTCGTCCCCGTCGCGGGCGCGGTCGAGGTGCTCACGGAAGAGCTCGAGCCGCAGGTCGCGGGCGAACGTGCGCGCGCCGTCGCCGAGGCCGGCCGGGTCGTGGGGCACCCGCTGGTCCCGTCGGGAGTCGACGACGGCCGCGGTGAGCTCGGAGTCGTGGGTCCAGGACCGGCGGTTGAAGTTGTCGCTGCCGACGGTGGCCCAGACATCGTCGACCACGCAGACCTTGGCGTGCACGTAGACCGGCTCGCCGAGGCGGTTCACCACGTCGACCACCTGCACACGGTCACCGCCGGCCTCCTGGACCTGCTCGATCGCCTGGGCGTGACCGAGAAGGGCGGCCGCCCGCCCGATACGGCCGTCCTGGTCCGGGAACCGGGGGACGACCGCCAGCAGGTGCAGACCCGGCTCCCGCTCGAGGGCCTCGACGAAGACCTGCGCCACCGACGTCGACCAGAGGTACTGGTCCTCGAGGTAGACCAGCCGGCGGGCCCGCCGCAGCGCCTTGGCGTAGCCGCGGGCGACGCTGCGCTCCCCGTCGGGTGCGAACGGGTAGCCCGGCCAGCGATTGGGGTAGGTGCGCAGCAGCTGCACCGCGCAGGTGCCGGAGGCCGGGGGGTCCGGCAGCGGGTCGGGGAGCGCGCTGGGGCTCCGGTCGGTGCCGCGGAGCAGGTCCGGGATCACGTGCCAGGGCAGGCGGGTCAGCTCGGCCGGGTCCTCCCAGCGCTCGCGGAAGAGGTCCTCCACGTCCCGGACGGCAGGACCCCGCACCTCCACTTGCACGTCGTGCCAGGCCGGGGTGTCGCCGTACCACTCGGCGAAGGGCTGGGTCTGGTGGTCGCCGCGGTGCTCGGCGTCGTCGCGGCGGCTGTGGGCGAGGTCGATGCCGCCGACGAAGGCCACGTCGCGCTCGGGGGCGTCGGGGTGCCGGACGGCGATGAACTTCTGGTGGTGGCTGCCGAGCGGCCGCACGCGCTGGTCCAGCAGCGCCTCACCGCCGGCGTCGTTGACCTCCTCGGTGAGGTCGCGGTTCTGGTCGGCCGAGAAGCGGAACCGGTCCAGGTGCGAGCGCCACAGCAGCCCCTTGACAGTCACGCCACGCGCCGCGGCTGCCGCCAGCGCGTCGGAGATCGTCGGCCCCTCGTCGGTGAGCAGTTGGTCGGGGTCGCCCCGCCAGTCGCTGAAGAAGATCAGGTCGCCGGACCGGGTCGCGGCGATCGCCTCGGCGAGGGCGGGGAAGTAGGCGGCCCCGTGCACGAGCGGGCGCGCCAGGTTGCCCTCGGTCCAGGGGCGGATCCGGGTGGCGGTGTTCCCGCGCTCCTCGCCGGTAAGGAACCAGGCCGCCAGCGGGTCGGGCGAGGCCGAGGACGCCGGGAGCGCGGTCAGCGTGGTCCCGTCCTTCCGCAGCGGCATGCCCACCCCGGGGCGCGAGTGGTCGCGGAGCGAGAAGGGCCAGAGCCTGCGGGGACGGGGCACGGGCACATCCGACCACCTGGTGGGGGCGAGGGCAACGACGGCTCTCCGCTAGCATCCGTCATACAAACAGTCACGCCTGACTTTTTCTGGAGATGCGATGCCCCCGGTGGACCCGTCCGACCCGCTGACCGGCTACCCGCGCGTGGTGCGCGCCGCGGCCGATGCACAGGCACCGCTCACGCTGCTGCAGGGGCTCGTCGCCAACCTCGCGCGGTACGCCGAGTGGCTGAGCATGCACGCGTCGTTCCGGAGCGCGCCCCCGGAGGTCGCCAGCGCCGGCGACACCTTCGACGAGCAGGTCACCCTGATGGGGATCCCGGCCGACATCGCCTGGACGGTCGCCGAGGCGGAGGAGGGCCTGACCGTCCTCACCGGCACCGGCCCGATGGACCTCACCCTGACGCTGCGCGTCGCCGTGTCCGAGGACGGTGAGGGCGCCCGGGTGAGCGTGGACGCGGGCATCGGTGGCGACCCCGCCGAGGGGCCGCTCGGGGCGACCGTCGCCGCCAGCGTCGAGGAGGCGCTGGTCGAGTCGGTCGCCCGCCTGGCCGCGCTCGCGGAGTCGCTCGCCGCCGACCCGGCGGAGGCCGCGGGCTCCCGCTACCCCCAGCGCACCGTCGTACACGAGCGCACCGGCACCCGCCTCGACCCCCGCACGCCGGTGCTCGTCGGCGTGGGCCAGGTCGTCCAGCGCGAGCCGGACCTCTCCGACCCCGCAGACCCGGTGGCGCTGGCCGTCCGGGCGCTGCGTGCGGCCGGCGAGGACAGCGGTGCGGGGGAGGAGTTGCTCCGCGCCGCGGACGCCGTCTACGCCGTCGCCAGCGCGTCGTGGACCTACCGCGACGCCGCCGCCCTGGTGGCCGAGGCGCTCGGCGCCGAGCCGGACGAGACCGCCATGTCCGCCCCGTACGGCGGCGACGCCGGCCAGGTGCTCGTGAACACCGCCGGCCAGGCGGTCGCCGACGGCACCGCCGACGTGGTGCTGGTCTGCGGCGCCGAGGCGGGAGCGACCCTGGCCGCCGCCCAGAAGCAGGGGCTCGACCCGGCCTGGCCGACCCAGGAGCCCGGCACCGCCTCGACCCGCGTCATCGGCAGCGACCGCGAGGCCAACAACGCCCCCGAGACCACGGCGGGCCTGAGCATCCCGGTCTACACCTACGCGCTGATGGAGTCGGCCGTGCGGGCCAAGGCCGGCGAGACGCCGGAGGAGCACCGCCGGACGATCACCGGCCTGTGGTCGCGCTTCTCCGAGGTCGCCGCGGAGAACCCGCACGCCTGGCTGCCGCGTGCCTTCACGCCCGAGGAGCTGGCCACGCCCGACGCCGGCAACCGGATGATCAGCGAGCCCTATCCCAAGCTGCTCTGCGCCAACCTCCAGGTCGACCTCGCCGCCGGGGTGGTGGTGACCAGCGTCGCCGCGGCAACGGCCCTCGGGATCCCCCAGGAGCGGTGGGTCTTCCTGCACGCCGGTGCGGCGGCGTACGACGAGTGGTTCGTCTCCGAGCGGGCCGAGCTCGCCGCGTCGCCGGCGATCCGGGCGGTGGGGGAGGCGGCGTTCGCGCACGCCGGGGTCGGCCCCGACGACATCGCCCACGTCGACCTCTACTCCTGCTTCCCGGCCGCGGTGCAGATCGCCGCCGGTGAGCTGGGCTTCCCGCTCGACGACCCACGTCGTCCGCTGACCGTCACCGGAGGGCTCACCTTCGCCGGGGGCCCGGGCAACAACTACGGCACCCACGCCGTCGCCACCCTGGTGGACCGGCTGCGCCGTGACCCCGACGCCTACGGCCTCTCGACCTCGCTGGGGTGGTTCGTCACCAAGCACGCGCTCGGCATCTACTCCGCGACGCCGCCGCGGACGCCGTACCGCGCGCTGAACCCGGTGCTGCTGCCCGAGCGGGCGCGCCCCGCCCTCGAGGAGTACGCCGGCCCGGGTGTCGTCGAGGCCGCCACCGCGCGCTACGACCGGCAGGGCGAGCCGGAGGCCGCGATCCTCAGCGTGCTCACCCCGGCGGGGGAGCGGGTGCTCGTGCGCAGCACCCAGCCCGAGGTCCTCGACCGGGTCGTCGGCGGCGACCCGCTGCACCTCGCGGTCGACGTCACCGACACCAGGACGCTGGCGTTCGGCGACGCGGCGCCCCAGGCGCTCCCGGAGCCGCCCGAGCCCACGGTGCTCGTCGAGCGGCGCGGTCCGGTGCTCGTGATCACCGTCAACCGCCCGGCGCGGCGCAACGCCATCGACCTGCCCACCGCCCAGCTCCTCGAGCGGGTCGTCGACGCCTTCGAGGCGGACCCCGAGGCCCGGGTCGCGGTGCTCACCGGCGCCGGCGGCACGTTCTCCGCGGGCATGGACCTCAAGGCCGCCGCGGCCGGCCAGTTCGCGCTGACCGACAAGCGCGGACCGCTCGGCATCGCCGCGCTGCCGATCGCCAAGCCCGTCATCGCCGCCGTCGAGGGGCACGCGCTGGCCGGGGGCTGCGAGCTCGCGCTCGCCGCCGACCTCGTCGTCGCGGCCACCGACTCGCAGTTCGGGATCCCCGAGCCCAAGCGGGGACTGGTGGCCGCCGCCGGGGGCGTGCTGCGGCTGGCGGAGCGGCTGCCGCGCAACGTCGCGATGGAGCTGGCGCTGACCGGCAACCCGATGCCCGCGACCCGGATGGCCGAGCTCGGCCTGGTCAACCGGCTCGCCGAGCCCGGCGCCGTGCTCGACGCCGCGCTCGCCCTGGCCGACGAGATCGTGGCCAACGCGCCGCTGTCGGTCGCCGCGAGCCGGCGGATCGTCCTGGAGTCGCCCGGCTGGGCGCCCGAGGAGGCGTTCGCCCGCCAGAGCGACATCGCCGGGAGCGCGGTGATGTCGGAGGACGCCGCCGAGGGCATCGCGGCCTTCGCCGAGCACCGCACCCCGCAGTGGAAGGGCCGCTGAGTCAGGGGAGCGCGGGGAGGATCCGTCCGCGGGCCTCGCCGAACCCGAGCCGGGAGCCGTGCGGTCCGGGAGCGGACGCGGTGATGACGACCTCGTCGCCGTCCTCGAGGAAGGTTCGCGCCTCCCCGCCGACCTCGAGAGGCTCGGCGCCGTCCCAGGTCAGCTCGATGAACGCCCCGCGCGTCTCGCGCTCCGGGCCGGAGACGGTGCCGGAGCCGAGCAGGTCGCCGGGGCGCGTGGGAGCGCCGTTGACGGTGAGGTGCGCCAGCATCTGCGCCGGTGACCAGTACGTCGTCCGGTACGGCGGCCGGCTGACCTCCTGGCCGTTCCACTCCACCGTCATCGTGATGTCGAGGCCCCACGGCTCCTCCATCGCGAGGTAGGGCAGCGGTGCGGGGTCCTGGGGCGGAGTGGGCACCCGTGCCTCCTCCAGGGCGAGCAACGGCACGACCCACGGGGAGATCGTCGAGGCGAAGGACTTGCCGAGGTGCGGCCCGAGCGGGACGTACTCCCAGGCCTGGATGTCGCGCGCGGACCAGTCGTTGAGCAGCACCACCCCGAAGAGGCGTCGGTCCGCGTCGGTGACGTCGACCCGGCTGCCCTGCGCGCTGCCGGTGCCGACGAGGAACCCGAGCTCGGCCTCGACGTCGAGACGCTCGGTGGGGCCGAAGACGGGGGACCCCTCGGGGCCGCGCCGCTGCCCGCACGGACGCCGGACGTCGGTGCCGGAGACCACGACCGACCCCGCACGGCCGTGGTAGCCGATCGGCAGGTGCTTCCACGCCGTCGGCAGCGGGTCGGCCTCGTGCGGGCGGAAGATCCGGCCGAGGTTCCGCGCGTGGTGCTCGGAGGCGTAGAAGTCGACGTAGTCGCCGACCTGCACGGGCAGGTGCAGGGTGACGTCGGCGAGGGCGTGGACCGCCTCCGCGGGGACGTCGCCGGCCAGCTGGTCGGTCACCGCAGCCCGGACCGCGACCCAGCGGTCGCGCCCCTCCGCGAGGAACGGGTTGAGGGAGCCGGCCGCGAGCACTGGGTCGTCCAGGAGGACGGCGAGGTCGACGACGTGGTCGCCGTACCGGACCCCGACGCGCGGTGCGGCACCGGCGGGGGAGAAGACGCCGTACGGCAGGTTCGCGAGCCCGTACGGCGAGTCCCGGGGCACGGTCAGCGACACCATGACGGCATCCTGCCCTGGACGCGCGGCACGGGCGAGGGGGCGCGTCAGGAGGAGGCCGCGACGGGGCGCGCGGCGACGTACACCGAGCACGAGGAGGTGCCGTCGGTGACCGGGTTGGCGAAGGCCACCGTGTGCGTCTCGACGGTCTCGAACACCGCGCCCAGGTGGGCGGTGAACGCCTCGTCCGGCGGGTCGTCGGACCACAGGCTCAGCACGCCGTGGGGGCGCAGCATCCGCCCCGCCGCGCGCAGGCCGTCCTGGGTGTAGAAGTCGCCGTGGTCCTCGCGCAGGAGGTGGGCCGGCGAGTGGTCGATGTCGACGAGCAGCGCGTCAAGCGGCGTCGACCACGCGCGGTCGCGTACCAGCGCGAAGAAGTCGTGCTGGCGCAGGTCGCAGCGGGGGTCAGCGGCGAGCCCGGAGGTCGCGGGCAGCAGGTCCCGCTGGTGCCAGTCGATGACCGGGGCCAGGGCCTCGACCACGGTGACTCGGGCGACACGGGGGTCGAGGAGGGCTTCGGACGCCGTGTAGCCGAGCCCAAGACCGCCGACCATGACCTCGAGCCGCTCGCCCTCGAGGGCGGCCAGCCCGAGCGAGGCCAGCGCCTGCTCGGTCGCGGTGAACTGGCTCGACATCAAGTAGTCGTCATCGAGCTTGACCTCGTAGACGGTGCGCCGGGTGATCCGGTCACGCCGGCGCCGCAGGCTGATCTCGCCCCACGGGGTCTCGGCCCAGTCGAGCTCCTCGAACAGGGCGGCCATCAGGGCGCCGTCGGATCGGGTCGAGTCGACTCCGCACGATGCATCCCGACAACCTACCGCTGCGTGAGGTTGATGGGGGAGGGGTGCCGGAGAGGACCTAGAGTGGGCCCGGCACCGACGCGAGAGGAGCCCGATGTCTGGCCAGCACGTCCAGATCGGTGAGGTGGCGGCGAGCACGGGCCTGAGCCTGCGGACCATCCGGTACTACGAGGAGGTTGGGCTGGTCACGCCCTCGGCCCGCTCGACGGGCGGTTTCCGGCTCTACGCGGCCGCCGACGTCGACCGCCTCGAGCTGGTCAAGCGGATGAAGCCCCTGGACTTCTCCCTCGACGACATGCGCGACCTGCTCCGCGTCGTGGACGCACTGGATGCCGGTCCCACGTCGGAGGAGCGCCGTGAGCTCCTCGAGCGGCTGCACGGCCTGCACGGCGAGGCCGCCGAGCGCGTCGAGTCCCTGCGGCGCAAGCTGACGGTGGCGGAGCAGTTCGCCGACAGCCTGGCCGTGCGGCTGGGCGATCAGCGCAGCCGCTCCACCGACGCCTGACGAGTTCGGCGCCACCTCACGCGCCGTTAGGGTCAGGGGTGATGACGGACCAGGACCCCCGCCCCCGCCGTACCTTTGCGGTGATCAGCCACCCCGACGCCGGCAAGTCGACGCTCACCGAGGCACTCGCCCTCCACGCGCACGCGCTCACCCAGGCCGGAGCCGTCCACGGCAAGGCAGGCCGCAAGGCGACCGTGTCGGACTGGATGGACATGGAGAAGGCCCGCGGGATCTCCATCACCTCGGCGGCGCTGCAGTTCGAGCACGCCGACCACGTCATCAACCTCGTCGACACTCCGGGCCACTCCGACTTCTCCGAGGACACCTACCGGGTGCTGACGGCCGTCGACTCCGCGCTGATGCTCATCGACGCCGCGAAGGGGCTGGAGCCCCAGACCCTGAAGCTCTTCCGGGTGTGCGCCCAGCGCGGGCTGCCGGTCATCACCGTCATCAACAAGTGGGACCGTCCGGGGCTGGACCCCTTCGCCCTCCTCGACGAGATCGAGAAGGAGATTGGCCTGCGCCCCACCCCGCTCACCTGGCCGGTCGGCATCGCCGGGGACTTCCACGGCGTGCTCGACCGCCGGGACGGCCACTTCGTGAAGTACACGAGAACCGCCGGGGGAGCCACCCGCGCGCCGGTCGAGCACGTCGACGCGGCACGCGCGGCGGAGATCGCCGGTGCCGACTGGGAGGAGGCCGTCGAGGCCGACGAGCTGCTGTCGGCCGACGGTGCCGACCACGACCAGGCCAGCTACCTCGGCGGCAAGACCACTCCGGTGCTCTTCGCCTCCGCGCTGCTCAACTTCGGTGTCGACCAGATCCTCGAGCTGCTGGTCGACATCGCCCCGGCCCCGCACGCGACCCGCGCCCAGGACGGGACGGAGCGGGCGGTCGACGACGACTTCAGCGCGTTCGTGTTCAAGGTGCAGTCCGGGATGGACTCCGCCCACCGGGACCGGCTCGCCTACGCGCGGGTCTGCTCGGGAGTCTTCGAGCGCGGGATGGTCGTGACCCATGCAGCGTCCGGCAAACCGTTCGCGACGAAGTACGCCCAGGCCGTCTTCGGCCGCGAGCGCGTGGCGGTGGAGCGGGCCTACCCCGGCGACGTCATCGGGCTTGTGAACGCCTCCGCGCTCCGGGTCGGGGACACGATCTACGACGGCGAGCCGGTCGCCTTCCCGCCGATCGAGTCGTTCTCCCCCGAGCACTTCGCCACCGCCTCCGTCGCCGACACCGGGCGGTGGAAGCAGTTCCGTCGCGGCATCGAGCAGCTCGACGAGGAGGGCGTCGTCCAGGTGCTCCGCTCCGACCTGCGCGGGGACCAGTCGCCGGTGCTCGCCGCCGTCGGACCGATGCAGTTCGAGGTGGTCGCCGCGCGGCTGGAGGCGGAGTTCCGCGCTCCGGTGCGCCTCGAGCGGCTCGGCTTCGAGCTTGCCCGCCAAGTGCGCCCCGACCAGGCGGACCTGGTCGGCTCCCAGCGGGGGGTCGAGGTGCTCGCCCGCCGCGACGGCACCCTGCTCGCCCTCTTCCCCGACAAGTGGCGGCTGCGTCAGGTGCAGCGGGACCACCCCGACCTCGAACTGGGTGCGCTTCCGGCGGGCGGGTAGGCGACTGAGACAGAGATCACGGCTGGTCCCGCAGCGGACGATGCGCGGCTGAGTCTCACGTCACGGTAGAGTCTGGTCCGGCACAGCGCGTCACGCACCGCTGCGTCGGGTTCCTCCTCGGGAGGACACCCCTTCTTCTTCTCTCGCGGTCCCCGGCCGCATCCTCCGATCCTCGTGGTCCCGGCTGACGTGCAACGACGCGCCGCAGCGGTCCGCACACCCGACCGACCGCCTGGAGTTCCCCTGTGTCTGATGCCCAGCCCGCCGCGTCCGTGGTGACCGACGTCCACCATCCGCCGGCCGAGGTCCACACCGTCATGGGCGCGCTCCGTCGTCCGGCGATCCTGCGCCGCGAGCTGATCGCAGGCCTGGTCGTGGCCCTGGCCCTCATCCCCGAGGCGATCGCGTTCTCGATCATCGCCGGCGTGGATCCGCGGGTCGGGCTCTTCGCCTCGTTCACGATGGCGGTCTCGATCGCGTTCCTCGGCGGTCGCCCCGCGATGATCTCGGCCGCGACCGGCGCGATCGCGCTCGTCATCGCTCCGGTGGTTCGCGACCACGGTCTTGACTACCTCATCGCCACGGTGCTGCTCGGCGGCATCATCCAGGTGGCGCTCGGGCTCTCGGGTTTCGCGAAGATGATGCGGTTCATCCCGCGCTCGGTGATGGTCGGCTTCGTCAACGCCCTCGCCATCTTGATCTTCATGGCGCAGATCACGCACATGGTCGACGTGCCGCTCATCGTCTACCCGATGATCGGCTTCGGGATCCTCGTGATGGTGCTGCTGCCGCGGATGACCGTGGCCGTTCCCGCGCCGCTGGTCGCCATCGTGATCCTCACGGTCCTCACCGTCGCGGTCGGCCTGACCGTCCCGAACGTGGGCGACGAGGGCGAGCTGCCCGACAGCCTCCCCTCACTCTTCGTGCCCGACGTGCCGTTCACCCTCGAGACGCTGCAGATCATCGCGCCGTACGCGATCGCGATGGCGTTGGTCGGGCTCCTGGAGTCGCTGCTGACCGCCAAGCTCGTCGACGACATCACCGACACCCACTCCGACAAGACCCGTGAGGCCTGGGGCCAGGGCGGCGCCAACATCATCACCAGCTTCTTCGGGGGCATGGGGGGCTGCGCGATGATCGGCCAGACGATGATCAACGTGAAGGAGGGCCGGGCGCGCACCCGAATCTCCACCTTCTCCGCCGGCGTCTTCCTGCTGATCCTCGTGGTCGGCTTCGGCGACATCGTCGCCATCATCCCGATGGCCGCGCTGGTCGCGGTGATGATCATGGTGGCCGTCGGCACCTTCGACTGGCACAGCGTCGCCCCGGCCACGCTGCGCCGGATGCCCAAGTCGGAGACGACGGTGATGGTCTCGACCGTGGTCGTCACCGTCGGCACCCACAACCTCGCCATCGGCGTCGTCGTCGGTGTCCTGGTGGCCATGACGCTCTTCGCGCGTCGGGTCGCACACATGACCGAGACGCACCGCGAGCTGGTCGAGGCCAAGGACGGCTCCGTGGCGGCGGTCTACCGGGTCACCGGGGAGCTGTTCTTCGCCTCCAGCAACGACCTCTACACCCAGTTCGAGTACGCCGAGGACCCCGAGTACGTCGTCATCGACCTCTCGGCCTCCCATGTCTGGGACGCCTCGACCGTGGCGGCGCTGGACAGCATCTGCACCAAGTACGAGCGCAAGGGCAAGACGGTCGAGATCACCGGGCTCAACGACTCCAGCGCCTACCGCCACGGCACGCTGACCGGGAACCTGTCGATGCACTGAGTGGGAGGAGGGGGTACGGGTAGGTTCGCGGCCATGGCGCCCACGAAGTCGCAGCGCACCCGCGCAACCCTGCGCGAGATCGCGTTGCGCCACTTCGTCCAGCACGGCTTCGACGCCGCCAGTGTCCCAGCGATCGCGGACGAGGCGGGGGTCACTGAGCGCACGTTCTACCGGCACTTCGCCACCAAGGACGAGGTGCTCTTCGCGGACGTCGCCGATGCGCTGGTCTGGTTCCGCACCGCGATGCGCGATCGACCGGCGGACGAGGACCTGGTCCGCTCGGTCGTCGCCGCGCTCGGTTCCGCACCGACGGACCCGCGGCTGATGGTGGAGATCGCCGACCTGCGCAGCCAGCTGCTGCGTCCGGATCGGATCGAGAAGGTCTACCGCGACCGGCAGGGCCTGATGGCCCGAGAGCTGCGGGCGCTGCTCGTCGAGCGGGGAGACGACGACCTCGACGCCGCCGTTCGCGCCGAGGTCGTCGCCGGCGCGGTCTTCGGTGCGCTCCTGGTCTGGACCGAGACCCACGGGCCACACGACCTGCGTGAGCTCGGTCGCCTGACGACAGCCGCGCTCGAGCGGGTCCGGCCCGCACTGGGCTGATCGTGGTCGGGGGCCGTCAGCATCCTCCGAGATCAGCGCGTGGTGCCCCGACAGTGGTAGTCCCGCCCCTGGAGCGACTCCCAGGTCTTGCCGGTCCAGCGCACGAAGCGCCAGCACTCCGAGACCCGCTTCTGGCTGACTCGTTGCGGGGAGTGCAGGCTGTTGGCCGTCCAGCTCTGCACGCCGGAGACGGCGCGCACCAGCGAGGCGCGGTCGAGGTCGCCGCCGAGACGCGCAGCCTCCTGGGCGAAGAGACGCGCGGCGGACCAGGCGAAGAGGCCGAAGAATCCCGGGGAGGCGCTGGGGTTCACCTGCCGCAGGTAGCTCAGGTAGAGCCGCAGCTCCTCGTTGCGGGCGGCCTCCTCGAACGGGGTGAAGTTCATGAACACCACCGTTCCGACCGCGGCACTGCCCGCCTGCTCGGTGTACTGCGGGCTGTAGGCCGTGGGGTCGAGCAGCAGCAGCTTGGGCTTGAACCCCTGCTGCTGCATGGCCTGCGCCAACCGGACGAACTGCGGCGCCGCCGCGACGAACTGCACGGTCTCGACCCCGCGCTCGCGCATCGCCTGGACGTACGGCGCGTAGTTGAACTCGGCGAGGTCGACACCGGCGGTGTAGACGAACTTCATCCCGCGCTTGGTCTGGTGCCGCACCTGCGCCGGGCCGTTCTCGGTGGCCGCTCCGCCCTTCAGGTAGAGCATCGCGGCCTTCTGGCCGCCTCCGTAGGACCGCTTGATGAAGTCGGGCACGGCGTTCTGGAACTCGTCGGGCCCGGCGGGTTGGGCCGGCCAGCAGGTCCGGCAGGCGGAGCGGTCCCTCGTCGTGGCGATCGCGCGCACGTCGGGCAGCCCACATCTCTCCGCGGTGCGAGCGCCCCCGGAGTCGAAGCCCGACATCGACCCCACCATCGCGAACACCTCGCTGCAGCCGCGGGTGTAGGCCTGCTGGTCCGCGCCGTTGTCGGTGCGGCTGTCGTAGCTGACCAGCTCGAGGCGGCGCCCACAGATGCGTGACCCGGAGTCGTTGAAGTAGCGGACGAACGCCCGCACCGCCTCCCGCGCCTCGGCGAAGAGGCCCGGCACCGGACCGCTGATGTCGGAGGCGTTGCCGATGGTGATGGCGGCGTTGCTGATGCCGGTGCCGTTGCGCAGCCCCGTGCACGCTGTCTCGGGCTTGGTCGTGACGGCGGGGCTGCCCGAGCCGGATCCCGCACCTGCGCGGGACCCGTCCGAACCCCCGGGGCCGGCGTCCTCGCCTGCGCTGGGCCCCGCGCCGGCGGGGGTCTCGGCGTCCGCCGGGTCGCCTCCGGCATCTCCCACCGGCCCACCGGTGTCGGTCCCGCCGTCCGCACCGGCGAACCCGGTGCCCGGTTCGGCAGGGCCGCCCTGGAGGCTGCTGGAACCAGCGCCGGTCCCTCCCGCGGCGGCGACCACGGAGGGGTCGAGGCGGGTGCCGCAGGCAGCGAGTAGCAGGCAGGTGGTGGCGACGAGGACCCCGCGACGAAGGCGCACCAGGACCTCCTCAGACCTCGGTGAAGCCGACGTCGAGGGTGACCTGCTCCCAGGCGTCGATCGAGGCAGCCATCGCGGCGAGCTTCTCCCGTGTCGCAGCCAGCACGTCGGAGCCGAGCAGTAGCCGCAGTGGGGGGTCGTCGAGTCCGGCCACCATCACCACGGCGTCGCCGACCCGACGCGGGTCGCCGGGTAGATGATCGGCGAACTGGCGGATCAGGTCCTTGCGGACCCCGACGTCGCCGGCGTACGCGTCGAGGGGCGTGGTCGCCTCGTGCATGGAGCGCTTGGCCCAGTCGGTGCGGAAGCCGCCGGGCTCGATCGCGGTGACCCTGATGCCGAGCGGGCCGACCTCCTTGGCGAGTGCCTCGGTGAGTGCCTCGAGGGCGAACTTCGTGGAGCTGTAGTAGGCGTTGGGCGGGTTGGCGACCAGTCCCGTCATCGAGGAGATGTTGACGACGTGGCCGCTGCCGCGCTCCCGCATGCCGGGCAGCACGGCCTTGATCATGTCGACGGCCCCGAAGTAGTTCGTGTCGAACAATGCGCGGACCTCCTCGTCCTCGCCCTCCTCGACCGCGGCGAGGTATCCGTAGCCGGCGTTGTTGACCAGCACGTCGACTCCGCCGAAGGCGTCCTCGGCGGCGGCCAGCGCAGCGGCGATCTGCGTCTTGTCGGTGACGTCCAGCGCCACCGCGTGGGCGCGGTCGCCGTACGTCTGCGGGAAGTCGGTCACGTCGTCGACCTTGCGCGCGGTGACCACGACCTGGTGACCGGCCTCCAGAGCCGCACGGGCGATCTCCCGACCGATGCCGGTCGAGCAGCCGGTGACCAGCCAGCGCGCCATCTCAGGCCATCCCCTCGGGGAGCCGGCGCAGGTAGTCGGAGCGCCGCTGGTCGCCCTGCTCCCTGCGCTCGGCCGCGGTCAGCCGCGGAAGGTCGGGCAGCTCGGCGTCGAGTCGGTCCAGCCGCACCACCCGCCCGGTGGCGGCCAGGTCGGGGCGCGGGCCCCCCTCGGGGAACTCGGCCATCCGCAGGGTCAGCAGCCCCTCGTGGAGCCCGTCGGTGTCGAGCCAGTTGTGCACGCCGGGGTCCTCGGCGCTGATGACGAAGGTGTAGGTGCCGTCCGGGTTGGGCCGGGACTGGGCCTTGTTGAGGCTTCCGGTGCGCTCGGCGATGTCGAGCGTGGTGCCCCAGGTGTTGCCGAGCGGGACCGTGAAGTACTCCGCGCCACCGTCGCTGACGTCGACGACGAAGGCCTCGCCGGGTGCCAGCGCGAAGCGACCGGCCACGTAGACCTGGTGTCGCAGGGCCCCGGTGTGGTCCGCGGACCAGCCCAGCGAGAAGTGGTTGGGCGGAAGCTTGAGCATGCCGTGCACGAGCTTGCCGGTGAAGTCGGCGAAGTGCGCCATCATCGCCGCGGTCGCCTCGGCCTGCTCGTCGCGCGTGCGAGCGGGTCTCGTCGGCTCGCCCCCGAGGCGCTCGACCTCGAGGTGGTTCACGTCGTCGTGCTCCCAGTCGAGGAGCACGTCGCGGATGTAGAACTCGTGGGCGGCGGCCGACGAGCGCACGTGGTTGGGCCGCCCGCCGGCGGGGTCGGCGTCGACGGTGATGGTGAAGCTGCCGTCGTCCTCGACGTGCATCCGGCGGCCGTCGAGGACGTCGACCGTGCCCATGTTCGCGTCCCAGAGGGTGAAGTAGTTCTCGGTGAGACGGTGCTCGCCCACCCGGCCGCGGATCTCGTAGCGCTCGTCACCGGAGACCGGGATGACGCGGTAGACGGAGTCGGGGTTGTCGATGCCCCAGCGGCTGCCCGGCACGCGCCGTCCCTCGACCGGGTGCGCCAACCGGGTGATGCAGGTGACCTCGGGTCGCAGCGGGTCCTGGTTCGCCGACCAAACGGCCGCGGAGAACATCACCTCCGCGTACGCCGCCTCGAACCGCGCGCGCATCTCCGCGCTGGGCCGCGCCCGCTCCAGCCAGCGCCGGGCGACATCGTCGCGGGCCGCCCGCACGGTGGGGTGCTGCATCAGCTCGAGCGCCGCGAGCTCGTGGGCGTGCTGCGCCGCGGTGGCCACCGGGTGGCTGGTCAGGGTCGGGGTCACGGGTGCCTCCTCGCACCCCGGCGGGGCGCCGGGAGTCCGACGTTAACCCTCTCCGGGACATTTTGTCAGTACTGACAAAAAATCAGTCGAGGAACCTGCGCCGGTACTCCGCGAACCGCGCGTCCACCTGCTCCGGCGCGAGGCCGTAGGTCTCCAGGCGGTAGTCGGGGCGTCCCGCCTCCCGGGGCCGGCGCTGCAGCCAGTCGGTCATGGCCTGTCGGGCCTCGGGCGTCAGGGGGACCTTGAGGTCGGCGTAGACGCGGGCCACCTGGCCCAGCGGGTCGGCGACGGCGGTGTCGAACCGGATGTCGGTCACGCTGGGTGCCTCGGGCTCGTTGGCCCACCGGTCACGGGTCGCCAGAGCGCGGTCCGTGGCCCAGCCCATCCGGTCGAGCCAATCGGCGCCCAGCCGGTGTAGGTCGACGTGACCGCTGTGCAGCGCGTGCAGGGTGGCGTTGAGGCTCGCTCCCGAGGCGATGGTGGTACGGGGGTCGCGGTGCAGGTGCACCAGGTGCAGGCAGGGGAACCGGACGCGCAGCGTGTCGAGGTAGCCCAGGTGCGCCGGCGTCTTGAGCACCCAGCGGCCCCCGGGCTCCCCCCGGCGGCGCTTCTGCCACTGGAGCAGCTGCAGCATCCGGTGCAGGTGGTCATAGGCCGGCGTGAGGTCCTGGGTGTCCAGCCAGGCGCGGTACGCCGGCACGTGCGCGCCGGACTCCGGGACGTGGGAGAGGAACGCGTCGGCCAGGAAGACGATCTCCTCCTCCGCCTCCTCGGCGTACATCGGGTGGATAGCGAAGAGGTCGGGGGTGAAGGTGCGCATCAGCTCCTGGCGCTCCAGCGCGGCCGCGACCCGGGGGTCGGGTGCTGCCCAGTCGTGGTCCAGCGCGGGCGCGACCTGGGCCACCTCCCAGCCGTAGGCGCAGCGGTGGGCCGGGTCGGCCGCGAGCAGCCGCTGGAGGAGGGTGGTCCCGCTGCGCATCATCCCGACCACGACGACCGGGTCGGTGACCTGCTCCTCGGCGATCTCGGGGTGGCGGCGGAACCACTCCTGGCTGCGCAGCCGCATCCGCAGCGCGTGCACGACACCACCGCGCAGCACGGAGAGGCCGCCCTCGCTGAGGTCGGCCTCGGCGTACGCGGCGAGCAGTCGGGAGAGCGGCTCCTCGATGGCTCCGGGGCCGAGGTCGTCGAGCCCCTCCTTGCGGCGGGCGTGCTCGAGCACGCTGAAAAATGTCAGTCCTGCTCTTTGGGGCACAGGGGAAACCTATGCTGTCGCGATGGCCGACAGCGCGCGCGAGATCGAGAACCTGCTCTACACCTACGCCGAGCTCATCGACGGCGGCGACCTCGACGGGGTGGCTGCGCTCTTCGCGCACGGCCGGATCCACGGGCAGGAGGGCGGCGGTCCGGAGACCGTCTTCGAGGGTCGCGACGGGGTGCGGGCACTCTACGAGTCCGCGACGCGGATCTACGAGGACACCGGCACGCCGAAGACCAAGCACGTCACCACCAACGCCCGCATCGAGGTCGACGAGGACGCCGGCACGGCCTTCAGCCGGGCGTACTACACCGTCTACCAGGCCACCGACGCGCTGCCGCTGCAGGTGATCATCACCGGCCGGTACGGCGACACCTTCCACCGCGTCGAGGGTCGCTGGTGGTTCGACACCCGCACGATGTACGTCGACCAGGTCGGGGACCTCAGTCACCACCTCAAGTGGTGAACCGGGAGCGAGGTCAGCCGGCGAGCGCGTCGACGCCGGTCTGCTCCGCCGACCACGCCCACAGCCGCGCTGCCTCCTCGGGATCGAGCGCGTGCGGCTTCACCCCCGAGGCGAGTAGGCCGTCCTCGGTGACCAGCGGACCCACCTCGCAGTCCTCCAGGTAGGCGCCGCCCCGGTCCTCCAGCAGCGGTGACGTCGCCGCCCACGCGGCCGTGGCTGCGCCCTGCTCAGGGGTCTTGAAGTCCGGCATCACCGGTTCGCCGGAGGCGTCGCGGACGAGCACGGCGTCGAGGTCGTCCTCGGTGAGGTGCCGGCCCAGGGAGGTCAGGATCGCGCCGGGGTGCAGCGACCAGGCCCGCACACCGTGCTCGCGACCGTGCCGGTCCAGGTGCGCGGCGAAGAGGATGTTGGCGGTCTTCGACTGCCCGTAGGCCGCCCACTTGTCGTAGCCGCGGTCGAAGGCCGGGTCGTCCCAGCGCATCGGGGAGTGGTGGTGGCCCAACGAGGACACGCTCACCACCCGCGCGCCACCGGCGAGCAGCGGCCACAGCCGGTTCACCAGGGCGAAGTGGCCCAGGTGGTTCGTGGCGAGCTGACGCTCCCAGCCGGGTCCCACCCGCGCCTCGGGGCACGCCATCACCCCGGCGTTGCCGACCACGACGTCGATATGGCCGCCCGCGGCGACCAGCCCGTCGACGTACGTCGTGATGCTGGCCTGGTCGGCCAGGTCGAGGGCGCCGACGATGACCCGCGGGAGGCCTGCCAGCGTCTCGGCGGCCTGCTCAGGCCGCCGTGCGGGGGCGAGCACCTCGGCCCCGGCCTCGACGAGCGCGCGCACGAGCGGGAGCCCGATCCCGGAGTAACCGCCGGTCACCAGAACTCGGCGACCGGTCAGGTCGTGCCCGGCGAGGACCTCGGCGGCCGTGCTCGTCGCCCCGAACGGGGAGCCGACGGAGTCCTGGGCGGCCAGGTCGGCAGCGGCCTCCACTCAGAGGGCCATGAACAGGATCGCGTCCCGGTCGTACTCGCGGCCGGGGTGCTCGGCGGCCAGGTGGGCCTGGGCCTTCTCGACCAGGTCGTCCTCGTCCTCGCCACGGATGCGCTCGCCGCAGGGGCAGCTCAGCAGGGTCTTCACAGGGTCCTCCTCGGGGGTGGGACGCCTCAGGCGGGTGCCGGAGGCAGCAGGGTGGTGCCGATCATGCCTCCGTCGACGAGCAGGTCGGTACCCGTCACGTAGGCCGCGTCGGCCGAGAGCAGGAAGCAGGCGGCGCCGGCGACCTCGTCGGGGGTGCCAAGACGGGCGGCGGGGGAGGCCTCGACGAGCAGGCGCATGTCGGCGCCGAGCGGCCCCTCCAGCTCCTCGCGGCCCATGGCGGTGTCAATGACGCCGGGGCTGAGGCTGTTGACCCGGAGACCGCGTGCGCCCCAGGGGCCGGCGGTTGCCTGCACCCGGAGCCGGACACCGCGCTTGGCGAGCATGTAGGCCAGCGCGGAGTTGCCGTCGAGCGCCTCGTCCGAGAGCCCCGGGAGTGCGGCGAGCCTGTCGGTGGGGGCGTGGGCGAGGCCGGACTCCAGCGCGGGGTCGAGCGGACCGGTGAGGTGCCCGGCGACGCTGGCGACCACCACTGCGGCCCCACCCGGGGCGAGGACCTCGCCGAAGGCGTCGAGGACGCGCGCGGCCCCGACGAGGTCGACGGCGACGATCGTGGCGGGCGGTGCCTGGACGGGGGAGACCCCCGCCGCAACGAGGAGCGCCTCGACGGGCCCGGCCTCGGCACAGGCGTGGGCGAAGGCGGTCACCGCGGCGGGGTCGGTCACGTCGAGCGAGCAGGCGCGGGCGGATCCGCCCACGGACTCGACGACGGTGCGGGCTGCCTCCTCGGAGCGGTCGCCGACCACCACCGTGTGGGTGGCGGCCATCCGCCGGGCCACGGCACCGGCCATCCCGCCGGCACCGGCGAGCGCGAGGACGGGGCGGGTCATCGCGGCCTCACCGGGGTGATGGGCAGGGAGCGGCGGGGCTCGAAGCTGAACGAGGACCCGGTGCTGAAACGGGTCACCGAGACCTCGCTGGCCTCCGCGGCGGGTTCGTCGCGGCGTACCACCCGGGCCGTCCAGCTCGTGGCGTCACCGGTGAGCTCGACGTCGAGGTGCGGGTCGACGGCGCGGACGGCGGCCTGCAGGGGCTCCGGATGCTCGGGGTCGACGAGCGCGATCCAGGCGTCGCCGTCCTCGTGGGCGGGGGAGGGGCCCACCCGGAGCTCGCCGGCTCCCTGGACCACGTCCGCGCCGACGTACGCCGCCGGGTTGAGCAGCGGGTGCAGTTCCAGCACCCGCAGGGCACCGGTCTCGTCGGCGGGCAGTCCCAGTGCGCGGTGGATCCGCTCGGCCGCGATGCCGGCGATGCCGACGAGCTGCTTGCGGGCGATCTCCAGGGTCTGGGCCTCGTCGGCGGCCCGCTGACGCACCGCGTGCACGAAGGAGAGGTTCAGCAGGTGCATCTGCAGACAGACCTCGTCGGCGATCCGGACCAGCGCCGAGTGCGAGTACGCCGTGAAGTCGATGTCGGAGAGAACCGGCCCGCTGTAGTCGGAGGCGCCCTCGTCCGCCGGGTCGATCGGGTCCAGCTCGATGCTCGCGGCCCGCTTCGCGACCACGTGGTGGAAGGCGGGCAGCTCCTCGACCGGCGGGTGAGCGTCGTCGATGACGATCGTCCACGCGCAGTGGGGGGCCCGGTCCGCCGGCATCCGCGGCGGGCGGTGCAGGGGACGCACCTGGGCCCGCGGGTTCGAGGCGACCGCCGTGGCGTCGAAGGTGGGGTCCTCGATGTCGTGACACATCGCGCGGACGTAGTCCTCGCCCATCGGCTCGACGTCCATCAGCGCACCGCAGTGGTCGAGCTGGAACTCGGCGTGGTGCCGGTCCCGGATGGTGAACCGGAAGTCCATGAACTGCGGCGGCGCGCCGATGTCCAGCTGGAGGCCCTTGATGATCGTGTGCACGTCGTCGCCCTCGTAGCCCAGCGTCTGCTGCATGCGCCGGGTGTAGATCGGCGAGGACCCGGCCCACTCCTCGATCGCGATCTGGGCCATCGCGTCGCGGCCGAACGCCGAGATGCACCAGGCCATGCCCGAGCGGTCGATGAGCTGGCCGATGAGCAGGAGCTCGGGGACCAGGGTGGCCAGCTCCTGTCGGGACAGGCTGGCGAAACGGCTGCGCACGGACGATCTCCTCCGCTGATTCTCCGCTGAGTGGGACGAACCCTTTGACGTAGGTCACACTCGGGCTTAGTTTGACGCGTGTCAACCACGTGGTCGCTCGGGGGACCGGCCACCACCCAGTCACCGCGTCGCGAGCACTCGCGGCGCAGACGGCACGGAAGGATCGAGCATGGCGGAGACGGTGCAGCAGCTTCTGCGGGAGCGGGCGCAGGACGAGCAGCCGGGGCTCAAGTACGGCGACCAGGTCTGGTCGTGGCGCGAGCACGTCGCGCGGTCCTCCGCGCAGGCCTCGGCGCTGGTCGGGATGCTGGACCGTGACCGGCCGATGCACGTCGGCACCCTGCTGGGAAACACCCCGGCGATGCTCGAGGCGCTGGCCGGTGCCGCACTCGGCGGCTACGTGCTGTGCGGCATCAACGGCACCCGCCGCGGTGAGGGCCTGGTGACCGACGTACGACGCTCGGAGTGCCAGGTGCTGCTCACCGACGCCGAGCACCTGCCGCTGCTCGAGGGCCTCGACCTGGGCGACGTCCGCATCGTCGAGGTCGACGACGCCTCGTGGGAGCAGATGCAGTCCGAGGCCCCGGAGCTCGTGCCCTGCCGCGAGGCGGAGGCCATGGACACCTTCATGATGATCTTCACCTCCGGCACCAGCGGGGACCCGAAGGCCGTCCAGGTGGCCCACCTGATGGTGATCTTCGCGGGGCTCACCCTCGTCGACAAGTACTCCGTCGGCTCCGAGGACACCTGCTACCTCTCGATGCCGCTGTTCCACTCCAACGCGATCCTCGCGGGCTGGTGCGTGGCCATCACCAGCGGTGCGGCGATGGCGCCCGCCCGATTCACCGCGTCGCGCTTCCTCGACGACGTGCGGCACTACGGGGCGACGTACATGAACTACGTCGGCAAGCCGCTGGCCTACGTCCTCGCCACCCCGGAGAAGGACGACGACGCCGACAACCCGCTGCGGGTGGCCTTCGGCAACGAGGCCTCCGACCGCGACATCGAGGAGTTCGGCCGCCGCTTCGGCTGCACCGTGTGGGACGGCTTCGGCTCCACCGAGGCGGCCGTCATCATCACCCGCGAGGAGGGCACCCCACAGGGCTCGGTCGGCAAGGGCTTCGACGGCGTCGCGGTCTACAACTCCGAGACGGTCACCGAGTGCGCCCCTGCCGAGTTCGACGAGCACGGCAAGCTGATCAACGCCGACGAGGCCGTCGGCGAGCTGGTCAACACCCAGGGCGCCGGCTACTTCTCGGGTTACTACAACGACGAGCAGGCCAACAACGAGCGCATGCGCCACGGCATGTACTGGTCGGGCGACCTGGCCTACAAGGACGCCGACGGCTGGATCTACCTCGCCGGGCGCACCGCGGACTGGATGCGCGTGGACGGCGAGAACCTCGCCGCGGCCCCGATCGAGCGGGTCCTCATGCGCCTGCCGCAGCTGAGCCGCGTCGCGGTGTACGCCGTTCCCGACGAGCGCGTCGGCGACCAGGTGATGGCCGCGATCGTGCTCCGCGACGATGCCACGCTCACCCCGGCCGAGCTCGAGGAGTTCCTCGCGGCGCAGGCCGACCTCTCGCCCAAGGCGTGGCCGCGATTCGTGCGGATCGCCCCCGAGCTGCCCAGCACGGCCACCAACAAGGTCGTCAAGCGTGAGCTCGTGACCCAGGGGCCCACCGCCGGCAACGGCGTGCTCTGGGTGCGCGAGGAGCGCGGCCGCTCCTACAGCGAGCTGGCCAACGCCTGACCTCTGTTCGACACAGGAGCCCGGGTCCGCCTGTTGCGGGCCCGGGCTCTCGCGCGTCCGGGGCTCGTCCGGTGGTGGCGCCGGTGACGAGCTTCAGGCATGCCGCGGGGTCCGCAGCAGGCGGGCTGCGGGGCGGGGCAGCTACGACTCGATCGGCTCGAGCAGGTGCCGCGGGAGGGCCGGGTTGCCGTGCCGGTCGAGCCACTCGTAGAGGGGTCGGCCGTCGGTGTCCCAGCCATCGCGGCGATACGTCCAACCGGTCCAGGTCTTCAACCGATGGTGCCGTCGGCACAGCGCGGCAAGGTTGTCGGGTCGCGTCTGGCCCGGCGGGCCACCCTCGACGTGGGCTCGATGTGGTCGAGGTCTGCGGACCTGGCGTCGCGAGTGCAGTCGGGGAACACACAGCTGCGGTCGCGCAGGACGACCAGCTCGCGCATCCACTCCGGCGGCACCCGGCCGTCCACACCATCGGTGCGGGCCGTCTCGAGCACGGGCCTCAGGGTGATGCCATCGCGGGCGATCCCGCCAGGTCGGGTCAGCCATTCACCGAGCAGGTCGAGGGTGGCGGGCCCGAGCCGTTCGATGCTCCCGCCACCATCCAGGCCCTCCTGGACCATCGCGGACACGTCGCAGGCCTCCAGGTGCAGGTAGACCACCGCAGAACGACCCCGCACCCCCTTCGGCGGTTCCGAGCCCGTGGACTTCGTGGTGGCGTGAGTGGTCAGGTCGCCGGCCAGCAGGTCCATCGCCAGCTGCGGATTCGTCAACGTCCCCACGGCCTTGGCGCGGCGCACCTGCAGTGGCGACTTGTCACCGAGGACCGCGTGGACCGTGGCCAGGTCGTTCAATGTGGCGTCCAGCAGTGCGGCGTCGGGGGTGTCGAGCACCATCGCCACCCGCGTCGTGACCCTGGTGCCAGCGGGACCGGGGCGCTCGACGAAGACCCCGCGCCCGTCGAGACGTTGCGCCTCGCGATCGGCGAAGGTCTCGGGGTCGAAGCGCCGCAACGCCTCTCCGACCAGCTGCCCCACCACACCGGTGATCGAGCGGCGGGTCTCACCCAGCCGGGCATCGACCCACTCGACGGCCTCGAGGCTCAACGCCCGTGTCTCTTGGGCGACCACGCGTGCCCGCCAGGCGTCGACCTCCCCCTCGAGCAGCCGCCCCCACAGCCCGGGCAGCCGGTGCTTCAGGTCGAGCGCGTCCGCGAGCAGCGCCGCCGCCGCGTCCGGGCCGCACGCGAGGCCATGGCCCAGCTCGGTCGCCGCGAACTCACTGACCTGCGGCGTCCCGACCCCACCGAGAGTGACCAGACGCTCGGAGACGATCGGCAGCATCGACGGCAACCCGACCATGCTCGCGGCGTCGTAGAGGTCCGCGAGGTGCGCCGCGGCGACCAGCTCATCGGCCCGCTCCCGAGCGACCCGTGCCCGCGAGACACGCATGACGTCGAAGACCTCGGCCTTGCCGAGATCATCGAGGCGGTCCCTGTCGAGCATGGATCCATTGCACCAGGGGCCACCGACAGTCCGGACGAATCAGGGGAGCTTGTGCACACCCCACGCCCTCAGCCGAAGGCGCGCAGCACGTGCCCGTGCACGTCGGGGTAGCGCATCAGGTGCGCACCGCCGTTGAGGTCGAGGACCTCGCCGGTCAGCCACGCCGAGCGCAGGGTGAACAGCACCGCGTCGGCGATCTCCTCGACCGTCCCGGGGCGCCCCAGCGGGGTCTGGGCGACGTAGTCGTCGCGCACCCCGGGGATGTCCATGGCCGGCGCGGTCAGCGGGGTCTCGACCAGGCCGGGGGAGACGGCGTTGACCCGTATCCGCGGGGCCATCTCGAGCGCCGCGACCTGGGTGAGCATCGCGAGCCCGGCCTTGGCCGCGCAGTAGGGCCCGAAGCCCACCCCGACCTGACGGGCGTTGAGCGAGGTCAGCGACGTGATGGCGCCGCCGTCGGCCACGTGTCGGCCGGCGTGCTTGAGCACGAGGAAGGCGCCGTGTAGGCACACGTCGGTCACCCGGCGAAACTCGGCCTCGTCGATCTCGGTCAGCAGCCCCAGCGTGCTCGAGCCGGCACTGTTGACGACTGCGCGCAGGTCCCCGTCGGCGGCCGCGGCCTCCACCACCGCCGCGACCGAGGCCTCGTCGGTGACGTCGACGCGGACACCCTCGTGGCCGTCCCCGGACAACGTCCCGGCGAGCGCCACCGCGGCGGGCCCGTCGAGGTCGGCGACGGTGACGCGGTGCCCGGCGTCAGCCAGGGCGCACGCGGTGGCGGCGCCGATCCCGGACGCACCGCCGATGACCAGGGCCGTTCCTGTGGCGCTCATCCGACGGCCCCGGCCGCCGCGGCGTCTAGGTCCTCGCCAGCGGCCCAGCGCGGAACGATCCACACGCCCTCGGCCTCGATCGCGACGGACCCGGGGGCACCGATGGTGCCGCGCAGGAACAGCTTGCGGCCCTCCTGGCGCTCGACCCGGCCCTCGAGCTCGACGGGTCCGAGCAGGAGGCTGTCGCGGTAGCGCAGCGTGAGCGTGCCGGTCACGGCGATCTTCGTGTAGCCCATCGAGGCGGTCTCGCCGAGGAGGTGGTCGAGGAGCAGTGCGCTGACACCGCCGTGCACGATGCCCGGCTGCCCCTCGTACGGCGCCCCGAGCGTGAGCGCGGCGCGGCAGTGACCCGGTTCGACCTGCTCCACGGCCATCGGCGGCGCCACGGCGTTGCGGCGGCCCACAGCGGCGTTCCCCCAGTTCCAGGAACGCCCTTCGTTGTTGAAGCTCACCCCCACGGGCCCGGGGTGCGCCTCCGCCTCGAGCATCGTCACGACCTCCCGCACCCGGGCGGCAGCGTCGGTGACGGTGTCGCCCGGCACGGTGGTGCGGATCGCCACGTCGACGAGGTCGCGCACGGCAGCCACGAGGGGTGCGTGGGTCGCCTCGATGGCGTCGATCTCGGCGGTGGGGACGTCGGCGTGCACGAAGCCGCGGATGCTGTCCCCGCTCATGCGTCCGCCCCGACCTGCGCGGTGCGGAGCGTCCGGGCGAGGAAGGCGACCTGGTGGCGGACGACCGCCTCGTGCCACGGCTTCCCCGGCCAGACATCGAAGTGGTCGGCGGGGTAGTGGCGCACCACTGCCCGGGCGGCGAACGCGGCCTTGGCGGCGGCGTGCGGCGGGGCGCTGCGGTCCAGGTCGGCGATCTGGAAGAGCGCGGGGCAGGTGACCTGCTTGGCGTCCCGGGTGGCCCGCACGGAGCCGAGCTCGAGCCCGACCGCGGCGTCGACCTCGTTGCGCCAGGTGGGGCCGGCGATCGCGAGGTAGTCCTCGTAGCACCCGTCGAGGGTGAGCGCGGCGGTCTCGCCGGGGCGGCCGACGACCGGCATGGTCCGGGCTGGGCGCCCGCGCAGGCCCGCGACCCGGCTGGCGACACCGGCCGCGGTCGAGCGGGCCATGGCCGAGGGCTTGTGGGAGGCGAGGGCGTGCCGACCGGCGGCGAGCCCGTCGACCAGGGGGGTGAGGGAGACGACCGCGGCTACGTCGTCGCGCCCGGCCGCGACCGACAGCACGTGGCCGCCGGCCAGGGAGACCCCCCATAGCACCACGCGTGCGGGGTCGACCCCCGGGAGCGTCGCGGCCAGGGCCATCGCAGCGCGGTAGTCCTCCTGCTGCCGGGTGACGCTCACCTGCTGGCGCGGGTCGCCCTCGCTGGCACCGAAGCCGCGGTAGTCGAAGGCGAGCACGTCGAGCCCGGCACCGGCCAGGGCCTCGGCGAACGGCGCCAGGCCGGAGTCCTTGGTGCCCCCGAGCCCGTGGGCCATGACCACCACGGGGCGGCCGCCCGGGCCCTCGAGCGCGTAGCCGGTCGCGGGGAAGTGCCAGGCGGCGCAGGAGGTGCCGTGGGAGTCGAAGGTGAGGTCGCGCGGTGTCGTCAGGGTCATCGGGTGCTCCTGGGCGTGGGGTCGTCGGTGCCGAAGATGGTGCGGGTCCAGATCGCCACGACGGCGTCGAGGTGCTCCTCGCGGGGCACCGCGCTGCCGCGGACCTCGCGCTCGAGGACCCGGTCGTTGAGCTCGAGCAGCAGGCTGGCCAGGGACGTGGCATCCGGGCCGCCGGGTGCACGGCCGGCGGCCCGCTCGTCCCGGATCGTCGTGGCGACCGGCTCGACGAACGACTCCCGCGCGGCGTCCCAGAGCTCGCGCACGGTGTTGCTCGTCGCGCGAGCCTCGAGCATCGCGGCGTACAGGTGGGCGTGCTGGTCGAGGGTCTCGAACATCTCCTGGAGGCCGGCCTTGATCCGGGCGCGCGGGGTCTCGTCCTCGGCTCGCAGCAGGGTCGCGGCGACGAAGGAGTCGTCGTACACCTCGGCCATGAGGGCGGAGACCGCCACGGCTTTGCTCTCGAAGTAGAAGTAGAACGCCGAGCGGGTCACCCCGGCCCGGTTCGAGATGTCGGCGACGTTGATCTCCGCGAGCGGCTGCTCGCGCAGCATCGCGTCGAGCGCCGCGAGCAGCGACGCCCGGCGCCGGTCGGCTCGCGCCGGGGGTGTGGTCGGGGACGGGCCCCGAGCCCCCGCGGCGGCGCTCACCGTGCGGCCACGGCGGCTGCGCTGTGCGTCGCCCGGTCGAGGAACGCCGGCGGACCGAGCTCGGCGACCCGCCGACGGCCGGCCGGGAGCTCCTTGGCCCGCATGTCGTGCTCGTAGACGAAGTAGTCGACCTGCTGGGTGTGGCGCGCGGAGTCCTGCATGTGCCCGATGTACTTCTGCTCGTCGGCCATGATCACCCGCTCCATCTCCGCAGGGCTCGGCAACCGGTAGAGCCCGGCGGCGTAGGCGCCCACGAGACGGGCCTGGGACTCCACGAACGGGAAGAGCGTGGGCGTGGACTGGGCGAACCCGACCAGCAGCAGGTCCTCCAGACCCGGCTTGAACATCCGCTTGTACAGCGGGATGACGTTGTCGGGCGCGCTGAGGACCTCGGGGTCCATGAACGGGAAGGTGATGTTGTAGCCGGTCGCGTAGACGATGACGTCGAACTCGGCGCTGGTGCCGTCGATGAAGTGGACGGTGCGGTCGTCGAGGCGGGCCACGTTCGGCTTCGGGGTCACGTCACCCGAGCCCAGGCGCAGCGGGAGCTCGACGGACTGGGTCGGGTGGGCCTCGAAGAACTTGTGGTTGGGCTTGGGCAGTCCGTACAGCTCGGGGTTCGACCCGGTCATGAACTGCATCTTCTGGACGAGCTTGCGCTGCCACGACAGCGGCAGGTAGGGCGTGGTCTTGTAGTACTTGTCGGCCGGCAGGCCGTAGGCGTACTTCGGCACGATCCAGGCACTCGAGCGGGTGGAGAGCGTGACCTCGTTCTGCAGGGTCTTCGAGGACAGCTCGACGGTGATGTCGGCGGCGCTGTTGCCCAGGCCGACGACGAGGATTCGCTTGCCGGTCAGCGGCAGCGGCGTCTGCGGGTCGATGTAGGCATGGGAGTGGATCGACTCCCCGGTGAACTCGCCCTCGAACTTCGCGAAGCGCGGGTCCCAGTGGTGGCCGTTGCCGACGACGAGGAGGTCGAACTCGCGCGTCGTCCCGGCCTGGTCGAGGATCTCCCAGCCGCCCCCGTCGCGGCGCGCGGCGTGCACGACCCCGTTCTCGAACTCGATGTGGCGGCGCAGGTCGAAGGTGTCGGCGTACCCGTCGAGGTAGTCCTTGATCTGGGTGTGGTGCGGGAAGTCGGGGTAGTGCTCGGGCATCGGGTAGTCGCGGAAGGACAGCCGGTGCTTGGAGGTGTCGATGTGCAGCGACCGGTAGGCGCTGCTGTGGCCGTTGGGGTTGCCGAACGCCCAGTTGCCGCCCACCCGGTCGGAGGACTCGAACGTCGTCACGTCGACGCCGTAGTCGCTGAGCATCTTGGTGCTGGTCAGGCCGCTGATGCCGGCGCCGACGACCGCGACCCGGGGGCCGGGGAACTGGGGACTGCGGGACACGGGCGCTCCTGGGGTTCTCGGGGTGACGGCCTGCTGCTGGCGACACTAGGCCTGGAATTGACACGCGTCAACGGATTCCGACACGTGTCAGTGGCGGCGCGGGCGCCGCGCTCCTGCCAAGGTGTACGACGTGGAGCTGCCCGTCGTCGGTGAGGTCGGGGTCGCGGTGGTGGTCGCGGCCGTGCTGGGCGTCCTCTGGGCCACCAGCACCGGCCTGCTCATCGCGGCGCGGGTGCAGTTGGCGCGCTCCCGGGCCCGCGCCCGCCGGCTGACCGCCCAGCTGGAGGACCAGGGCCGCCGTCCCCCGCGCAACGTCGCCGAGCGCGCGGTGAAGGTCGCGGTGTCCACCGTCGCCAAGGTGCGCGACCACGGCGTGAGCAGCCTGGTGCTCTCCTCGATCGACGACCTCACCCGCTGGGCGCTGGAGGACCGCGCCGAGATCGCCAAGGTCGCCGCGCCCGACGGCACCGTGACCGTGCTCTTCTCCGACGTCGAGAGCTCGACGGCGATGAACGAGGAGCTCGGGGACACCGCGTGGGTGCGCCTCCTCGAGGCGCACGACGCGCTCGTGCGCGCCCAGGTGGACCGGCACCACGGGCACGTCGTGAAGTCCCAGGGAGACGGCTTCATGGTGGTCTTCGGTGACCCTGCCGACGCGGTGAGCGCGGCGATCGGGGTCCAGCGCGCCCTCGGGTCCGCGCGCGGCCGCCGGCTGCGACGCCATCCCATCCGGGTGCGGCTGGGCATGCACACCGGCCCGACCATCAGCCGGGACGGCGACTACTTCGGTCGCAGCGTCGCGTTCGCCGCCCGGGTGGCCGCCCGCGCGGACGGCGGTCAGGTGCTGGTCTCCGACGCGGTGCGCGACGCGCTGCCCGACGAGCACGGGTACGTCCTCGAGGACCTCGGCGAGGTGGGCCTCAAGGGGCTCCAGGGCGAGCATCGCCTGTGGGCCGTCGACTGGTCGGCGCCCTAGCCCGTGGACATCGTGTGGCTGGGCCTCGGCCTCGGGCTGGCCGCCGGGGTCAGCCCCGGGCCGCTGTCGGTGCTGGTGGTGACGGCCACGCTGCGCTCGGGGCTCCGCGCCGGGCTGCTCACCTCGGTCGTCCCGCTGCTCACCGACGTGCTCGTCGTGGCGCTCGCGCTCACGGTCCTCCGTCAGTTGTCCGACCGGGGGCTGGGGGCACTCGGCGTGGTGGGCGGGCTGGTCGTGGCCGCCGTCGGGGTGCGGACGGTGGTCGATGCCCGCGGCGCCTCCGTGGAGGCCGACCGTGCGATGCCGGACTCGTGGCGCACCACCCTGCGGCGGGCGTTCCTCGTCAACATCCTCAGCCCGCACCCCTGGGTGGCCTGGTTGACCGTCCTCGGCCCGCTCGCCGTCGCTGCCGGCCGTACGTCGACCCTCGCCGGGGTGCTCTTCGTGGCAGCGTTCTACGTGGGGATCGTCGGCGCGAAGGCCGCGCTGGCGGTGGTGGTGGCCGGGGGCAGGGACCGGCTGCGCGACGCCGGCTACCGACGGGCCCTGGGGCTGGCCGGCCTGCTGCTCCTCGGCGCCGGCGCCGTGATGCTGCTGGAGTTCGGACCGGCGCTCACGTGAGCACCGGTGGATCAGACCCTCCAGGTGACGGCCTGGGCGAGGTGGTCGGCCAGCGGCAGGGACGTCGCGGACGTCCTCCTGGCGAACCTGGCTGTACGCCGCTCAGGACCCCATGTCCGAGATTTTCTCGATGAGGGCCGTCGTCGAGATGGCGGGCGTGCGCGGCAGGTAGACCACGCGGCAGATGTCCTCGAACTCGTCGAACTTCCCGGCCCAGTCGTCACCCATGACCAGGACGTCGGCGTGGTGCTCGAGGAGGTAGTCCCGCTTCTGCTCCAGGCTCTCCTCGAGGAAGACCTCGTGCACGGGCTTCAGAGAGCGGACGATCTCCATCCGCTCGGCCTCGGAGAAGACCGGTGCCCGGCCCTTCTTGCGCACGTTGAGCGCGTCGGCGGAGACCCCGACCACGAGGCGGTCGCCGAGCGCGGCGGCCCGCTGGACCACCCGGAGGTGGCCGACGTGGAAGACGTCGAAGGTGCCGAAGGTGACGACGGTGGTGGGACGCTCGTTCATGGGCGGCATCCTCGCATGGGCCCACCGGGTAGGTTCACGCCCGATGTCGATCTCGCTGGTGACCCCCGATCCTGCCGCCGATGCCGCCCGGCGGGCCGGTCTGCGCCGCATGCGAGCGGTCGCGTCCTCCCTGCTCTTCATCGCCGCGGCGGTCTACGTGCTCACCCACGGCGAGGACGGCGCCTTGGGCTACGTCAACGCCGCGGCCGAGGCGTCGATGGTGGGGGCGATCGCCGACTGGTTCGCCGTCACCGCGATCTTCCGCCACCCCCTGGGCATCCCCATCCCGCACACCGCGCTGATCCCGCGGAAGAAGCAGATGCTGGGCCGCAGCCTCGAGGAGTTCGTGGGGGAGAACTTCCTGCACGAGGACGTCATCCGGGAGCGGCTGGGCCACACCGGGGTCACCCTGCGCGTAGGACAGTGGCTGCAGGAGGAGGAGCACGCCCGGAGGGTGGTCGACGAGTCGGCGTCGCTGCTGCACCTGGCGCTCACGAAGATCCGCGACGCCGACGTGCGCGCGCTGGTCGAGGAGGCGCTGCTCCCGCGCCTGCGCGAGGAGCCGATCAGCCCCGTCGCCGGCAGCCTGCTGGCCGAGGTGGTGCGCGACGGGGCCCACCACGGGCTGGTTGACCTCGTGCTCGAGGAGGGCCACCGCTGGCTGGTCGGCAACGCCGACACCTTCACCGAGGTCGTCGGCGAGCGTGCCCCCTGGTGGGCACCCGCCCGGGTCAACGAGGCGGTCACCACGCGCCTGCACGTCGAGGCGGTCCGCTGGCTCGACGACATCCGGTCCGATCCCGACCACGGGGCACGCCGCGCGCTCGACAGCCTGCTGGCCCAACTCGCCGAGGACCTCCTGCACGACGAGGACACCCAGGAGCGGGCCGAGCGCCTCAAGGACCGGATGCTCGCGCAGCCGGCGCTGGTGGAGAGCGGGATGTCGCTGTGGAACGGCTTCCGGCGTGCGCTGCGCGACTCCCTCGAGGACCCCGCCGGCCCGGTCCGCACCCGTGCGCTCGCCGAGGTCCAGGCCCTCGGTGAGCGGCTGGTGCGCGACGAGCCGCTGCGGGCCCGGCTCGACCAGCGGGCCGCCGACCTCGTGGTCTTCGGCATCGAGCGCTACGGCAGCGAGCTGACCGCGGTCATCACCACCACGGTGGAGCGGTGGGACGGCCGGGAGGCGGCTCGCAAGATCGAGCTGCACGTCGGCCGCGACCTGCAGTTCATCCGGATCAACGGCACCCTCGTCGGCGGCCTCGTGGGTCTGGTCATCCACGCCGTCAGCGAGCTGCTCTGATCGACCGCGACCGCGACCGAGCTGGCGAGGTCGGGACCGCTGGGCGCGTAGGGTCGGCGCGGTGAAGTGGATCCGTCGTACGCCGAAGCCCGCCCAGCCCGTGACCCCCGCGGTGCGTGACGTCCCGCTGCGCGACGACGGCATCCGGTTGGGGCAGTTCCTCAAGCTCGCCGACCTCGCCGACGCCGGCGCGGACGCCAAGCAGCTCATCGCCGACGGGGCCGTGACGGTGAACGGGGAGCCCGAGCTGCGCCGCGGCCGGCAGCTGGTCAAGGGCGACGTCGTCACCCTCGGCGACACCAGCGTGCGGGTGGCCTGAGCACAGCCCGGACCCGGTCGCCCGGGCCGCGCTCAGCGGACCTCGAGGGTCAGCGGACCTCGAGCAGGTCCACCACGAAGATGAGGGTCTCGCCGGGCTTGATGACCCCGCCGGCGCCCCGGTCGCCGTACCCCAGGTGGGGCGGGATCACCAGCTGGCGGCGGCCGCCGACCTTCATCCCCTGGACGCCCTGGTCCCAGCCGGAGATGACCTGACCGGCACCGAGGCGGAAGGACAGCGGCTCGTTGCGGTTGTAGCTGGCGTCGAACTCCTCGCCGCTGGAGTGGGCGACCCCCACGTAGTGCACGCGGACGGTCGTGCCCGCGGTGGCCTCGTCGCCCTCGCCGACGGTGACGTCGCTGACCTGCAGCTCGCTCGGGGCCTCGCCGGGGAAGTCGATCTCGGGCTTCTCGTCCATCAGTGCTCCTCGCGCAGGGGTTCGGTCGGCGGTGACTCTACGGGGGTGCCCGCTGCGCTCCGGCCCCGACCGTGCCTCAGGAACTGCTCCGGTGGACGTAGGAGTCCAGCTGGTCCCGCTCGAACTCGAGCCGGTCGATCTTGTGCTTGACCACGTCGCCGATGCTCACGATGCCGACCAGGCTGTCGCCGTCGCACACGGGGACGTGGCGGATGCGCCGCTCGGTCATCGTCTGCATCAGCTCGTCCAGGTCGGTCTCCGGGCTGCAGGTCGAGACCTCGGTGGTCATGATCGCGCCGACGGTGTTGTTGACGACGGTGCCGTCGTGGTGCAGGTGACGGACCACGTCGCGCTCGCTGACGATGCCGTCCAGCGACGTGCCGTCGGCGCTCACGACGAGCGCGCCCACGTTGTGCTCGGCCAGCAGCGCCACGAGCTCCCTCACCCCGGCGTCGGGGCGGACCGTGACGACGTCCTGGCTGGCCTTGGCGTTGAGAATCTCGCTGATGCGCATGAGCCACCTTCGGGTCGGGGGCCCCAAACCTAGACCGCCCGTGGCGCCGTGGCCAGGTCCGCCACGCTAGTCCGTGACGGGGCGTCGGCGCGCGCTGAGCTCGTGCACGGAGCCGGAGGGCCGGCGTACGGCGTCGGGGTCGCCGTCGTCCGGCACCGAGCCGAGGTAGGACAGCACCGCGTCGTGCAGGTGTCCGTTGGTCGCCACCGCGTTGCCGCCCCAGGGACCGGGCTCGCCGGCGAGCGAGGTGAAGGTCCCGCCGGCCTCACGGACGATGATGTCGAGGGCAGCCATGTCGTGGACCTCCAGCTCCGGCTCGGCAGCGAGGTCGACGGCACCCTCCGCGACGAGGACGTAGGACCAGAAGTCGCCGTAGGCACGAGTGCGCCAGCAGCGGCGGGAGAGCGAGAGGAAGTCGCCGAGCTGGTCGCGCTCCTCCCAGCCCGAGAGCGAGGAGTAGGAGAACGAGGCATCGGCGAGGTCGTCGACGTCGGAGACCCGGCAGGGCATCGCCTTCACCAACGAGCGCCCCGTCCAGGCCCCGGAGCCCGTCGAGGCCCACCACCGGCGGTTCAGCCGCGGGGCCGAGACGACCCCGACCACCACCTCGTCATCGACCACCAGGCTGATCAGGGTCGCCCAGACCGGCACGCCCCGCACGAAGTTCTTGGTGCCGTCGATCGGGTCGACGACCCAGCGCCGGTTGCTGCTTCCGGTGGTGCCCTCCTCCTCGCCGGTGACGGCGTCGCGAGGACGCGCGCGCGAGAGGGTGCGGCGGATCATCTCCTCGACGGACCGGTCGGCGTCCGTGACCGGGGTGAGGTCGGGCTTGCGCGCCACGTGCAGGTCGATCGCCCCGAAGCGGTCGGTGGTCAACGAGTCCGCGTCGTCGGCCAGCAGGTGGGCCAGACGGAGGTCGTCGGTGAAGTCGGCGGGCCTGGCGGAGGACATGGCGGTCAAGGTACCGCGCCGGCTCCCTCAGTCCTCCTCGGCCGCCTCGCGGCTGGCCAGCAGCCGCCGGAACGAGTCGACCCGCGCCGGGGTGGTCTCGGCGTCGGAGACCGCGTCGTCGAGGCCGCACTCGGGCTCCCCGACGCCGTGGGTGCAGCCGCGCGAGCAGGTGTCGGTGAGCGCGGCGAGGTCGGGGAATGCCTCGATGAGCCGGGCCGGCTGCACGTGGGCGAGCCCGAAGGAGCGGATGCCGGGGGTGTCGACGATCCAGCCGTCGGCAGGGCCGTCGGGGTCGGTGCCGGGGAGGGCGAGCATCAGCGCCGAGGTGGAGGTGTGCCGCCCGCGACCGGTGACGGCGTTGACGTGGCCCGTCGCCCGGTGGGTCCCGGGGACGAGCGCGTTGACGAGCGTGGACTTCCCGACGCCGCTGTGGCCGATCATCACGCTCGTGCGGCCAGCCAGCCGTGCCCGTAGGTCGTCGAGCTCCTCGCCGCGGCGGGTGACCACCCACGGCACGTCCAGCGGTCGGTAGATCTCCAGCAGGGTCTCGGGGTCGGCCAGGTCGGGCTTGGTCAGGCACAGCAGCGGGTCCATGCCGGCCGCGTACGCCGCCACGATCGCCCGGTCGATCAACCGCGGCCGGGGCTCGGGATCGGCCAGGGCGGCGACGACCACGAGCTGGTCGGCGTTGGCGACGATCACCCGCTCGACGGGGTCGGAGTCGTCGGCGGTACGGCGCAGCACGGTGCGGCGCTCACCCACCTCGACGATGCGCGCCAGCGACCCGTCGACCCCGGACGTGTCGCCGACCATGCGGACGCGGTCGCCGACGACCACGCCCTTGCGGCCCAGCGGCCGCGACTTCATCGCGGTGACGAGGTGCGTGCCCTCGGCGATCCGGCAGGTGTAGCGGCCGCGGTCGACGGTGACGACGACGCCGTCCACCGCGTCGTCGTACGACGGACGGTCCTTGGTGCGCGGCCGGGTGCGGCGGCGCGGCCGCTCGTAGCTGTCCGGGTCGTGCGGGTCGAACCGCGGGCTCACCCGAACAGCCCCGCCCAGGCGCCGGGGAAGTCCGGGAAGGTCTTGGCGGTGGTGGCGACGTCCTCGACGAGCACCTCTGGCACGGCGGCGGCGACGACGACCGCAGCGTGCGCCATCCGGTGGTCGGCGTAGGTGCGGAAGGTTCCGCCGCGCAGAGGAGCGGGGGAGAAGCGCAGCCCGTCCTCGGTCTCGGTGACGTCCGCACCGAGCCGGCCGAGCTCGGTGGCCAGCGCCGCCAGGCGGTCGGTCTCGTGCCCGCGCACGTGGGCCACGCCGCGGATCACCGACGGGCCCTCGGCGAGCGCGCAGAGGGCGGCGACGACCGGGGTGAGCTCGCCGACGTCGTGCAGGTCGAGGTCGACACCCCGGAGACCGGCCGGGGCGGTGGGGCCGGTGACCTGCAGACCGGCCGGCACCCGCTCGACGGTGCAGCCCATCGCGGCGAGGATCTCGCGGAGCACGTCGCCGGCCTGGGTGGTGGTCGCCGGCCAGTCGCGGACGGTCACGCTGCCCCCGGTGACGGCTGCGAGCGCGAGGAAGGGGCCTGCGTTCGAGAGGTCGGGCTCGACCGCGACGTCGGTGGCCCGGACGGGGCCGGGGTGCACACGCCAGCGGTCCGGGACGCTGTCGTCGACCTGGACGCCGTGCTCGCGCAGGCTGGCGACGGTCATCGCGAGGTGGGGCAGCGACGGCACCGGGGGGCCCTCGTGACGGACCTCCACGCCGTCGTCGTAGGCCGGCCCCGCGAGCAGGAGCGCCGAGATGAACTGGCTCGAGGCCGAGGCATCGATGACGGTGGTGCCGCCGCGGACCGCGCCCGTGCCGTGCACGGTGAACGGCAGCCGGCCGCGACCGTCGTCGTCGATGCGCACCCCTAGCCCGCGCAGGCCGGCGAGCACCTCACCCATCGGGCGGGTGCGGGCGTGCGGGTCCCCGTCGAAGGTGACCGGGCCGTCGGCGAGCGCGGCCACCGGCGGCACGAAGCGCATAACGGTGCCGGCCAGCCCGCAGTCGACGTGGGTGCCGCCCCGCCACGGCCCGGGGGTGACGGTCCAGTCCGCCCCGGCGGTGTCGACGTCGGCGCCGAGCGCCGTGAGCGCCTGCGCCATCAGCAGGGTGTCGCGCGAGCGCAGTGCACGGCCGACGACCGACGGGCCGTCGGAGAGCGCCGCGAGCAGCAGGGCCCGGTTGGTGAGGGACTTCGAGCCCGGCAGCGAGACCTCCGCGTGCACCGGGCCCCCGGCGTACGGCGCGGGCCAGGGGTCGGCCACGGGGGCGGCTGCGGGGGAGTGGCTCATCGGGCCTCAGTCTAGGACTGGTCGGCGTGCGCGGGCTCGGCGTCGACCTCCGGCGGACCACCGGCGACGAGCACCGCGATCACCGTGGTGATGGGGACCGCCGCGATGATGCCGAGACCGCCGACGAGGGCACGCAGGACCTCCTGGCCGATGCCGTCGGAGAGGAAGGCGCTGGTGAAGTCCGAGGAGGTCAGGCTGAGCAGGAGCAGGATCGGCAGCATCGACGAGGCATAGGCCAGCACGAGGGTGTTGACGGCCGCGGTGACGTGCGAGCGGCCGATGCGCATCGCGCCGGCGTACACCCGCCGGCGGGAGGCCTTCGGGTCCGCGGCCCGGAGCTCCCACACGGCCGCGGCCTGGGTGACGGTGACGTCGTCGAGCACCCCGAGCGCACCGATGATCAGCCCGGCGAGGATGAGGCCCTCGTAGTCGAGATCGCCCTGGAGCGCGCTGAGGAACGAGACCGACTCGTTGCTGAAGCCGGTGAAGCGCGCCGCGCCGGAGAAGAGGGCGCCGAGCACGCCGGCGAGGGTCAGGGACAGCAACGTGCCGAGGAGCGCGACCGAGGTGACGGCGCGGATGCCGTGGCCGAGGTAGAGCGTCACGATCATCACCGCCGACGCGGCGACGATGGCGACTATCAGCGGTGACTGCCCGGCCAGCAGGTTCGGCAGGACGAACCAGATCACCAGCGCCAACGAGAGGGCGAGGCTGAGCAGGGAGGCGACGCCGCGCCAGCGCGAGAGCACGATGACCGCGAGGGCGAAGACGAGCACCATGAGGTACATCGGGGTGGAGCGGTCGAAGTCGACGATCGACCACTGCACCGCCTCGAGGTTGTCGGCGGCGTGGAAGAGGACCACGTCGTCCCCGACCGCGACCCGGGGCGCACCCGACCCCAGGGGCGCGGGCGCCTCGACCTCGTCGCCGGCGCTGAAGGTGGTGCTGTCGGCGGGTGCCTCGTCGAGCGTGACGGTCGCGGCGCTGCAGCGGCCGGTCGGACCGGGGCCGACCACCGACTCCAGACCCGGCGAGCAGGCCTGGACGGAGACGATCTCGCCGGTGACCCGCTCGGGTCGCTCGTAGCCCTGCGGTCCGGTGACGTCGCTGTCGGGCCACAGCGCGATGAGGGCGACAGCCGTGACCGCCACCAGCGGCAGCACGAGGGCGAACAGCACCAGCCGCACGTTGCGGGGAAGCGCTACGGCAACCTCGCCGGGGGCGCGGTCGCCGTGCGCGTGACGGGCCAGGGGTCAGCCGACCTGGGCGCGGGCGAGCTTGGCCTCGCGCTTGGCGGACTTCGCGGCCCGCCGGACTTCGCGGCGGGCCTGGCCGGCACCGTGCTGTGCGCGCCAGGCCAGACCGGGCTTGCCGTCGGTGTCGACGGCGGCGAGCAGCGTGCCACCGAAGAGCGAGACGTTCTTGAAGAAGAGCGCCATCTCGTGGCGCTTCTCCGTCGGGTCGGACTCCTCCCAGAAGCGGTGGCCGACGGCGGTGGTCGGGACCAGCGTGGCCGCGAGCAGGGTGGCGGCCAGTCGGGGCTGGCGGTTCGTGGCGAGGGCGAGGCCGGCGACGACCTGGACGCCGGCGTTGATGCGCACGAGCGTCTTCGCGTCCTGCGGGACCGGGACCTGGGGCGCGGCCTTCGCCGCCGCGGGCGCCACCTTGTCGGTGACCGGGCGGGCCTTCGCAGCCAGGGCGTCGGCATTGCGCAGGGCATGGACGCCACCGACGATGAACGTCGACGCGAGGAGCGGGCGGGCGAGCAGCCTGGTGACAGTCATGCGCCCTTCCTACCCCATGACCCCGGCTGCTACGCAGCCCTAGGGTGTGTCCATGTGCGGCCGCTACGCCTCCAGCAGGGAGCCCGACGACCTCGTCGAGGAGTTCGACGTCGTGCGCAGCGAGGTGGGTGCGGGGATCCCCCCCGACTGGAACGTCGCCCCCACCAAGGAGGTGTACGCCGTCCTCGAGCGTCCGCCGGCCCCCGAGCGGGACCGGCCCCAGGCCGAGCGGCAGTTGCGCGTCCTCACCTGGGGGCTGGTGCCGTCCTGGGCCAAGGATCCCTCGATCGGCAGCCGGATGATCAATGCGCGCACCGAGACTGTCGCGGAGAAGCCCGCCTTCCGGAAGGCCTTCGCGTCCCGACGCTGCCTGCTTCCCGCGGACGGCTACTACGAGTGGTACGCCGCTCCCGCGGTTGAGGAGGGGGGTGGGGGAGCGCGGTCCAAGCCGCGCAAGCAGCCGTTCTACATCCGCCCCGCCGACGGCGGGGTGCTGGCCCTCGCGGGCCTCTACGAGATCTGGCGCGACCCGGCCCGGGCCGACGACGACCCGCTGCGGTTCCGGTGGACGTGCACGGTGCTGACGACCACGGCCGAGGACGCCCTGGGCCGCATCCACGATCGGATGCCTCTGCTCGTCGAGCCCGCACGGCGTGACGCCTGGCTGGACCCCACGGTCTCCGGGGCCGACCGGCTCGACCTGCTGGTGCCCGCGGCGCCGGGCCGGCTGGTCGCGCAGCCGGTGTCGACGCTGGTGAGCAACGTCCGCAACAACGGGCCCGAGCTCACCGAGCCCATCCCGCTCACCGAGGCACTGGTGGAGGCCTGATGTCCGACGTCCGCACCTTCGAGACCCCGCACGGCCCGGGACGTCTGCACGTCTCCCGAGCCCGGCGCCCTCGGGCGACCCTGCTGGTCAGCCACGGCGCGGGCGGCGGCATCGACGCCCCCGACCTGTTGGCCCTGGCCCGCGACCTGCCGCGCAACGGCGTCACGGTCGTGCGCCTGGAGCAGCCGTGGCGGGTCGCCGGACGGAAGATCGCCGGTCCGCCGGCCTCTCTCGACGAGGGGCTGCGCGCCGGCGCCTCCGCCCTGCGCACCCGGACGCCGCTCGTGGTGGGCGGGCGCAGCGCCGGGGCGCGCAGCGCCGCCCGGTGCGCCCGCTCCCTCGGCGCGGTCGGCTGCCTGGCGCTCTCGTTTCCCCTCCACCCGCCCGGTCGGCCCGAGAAGTCCCGCGCCGACGAGCTGCTCGGCTCGGGGGTGGCCACGCTCGTGGTCCAGGGCGAACGCGACGCGTTCGGCCGGCCCGAGGAGTTCCCGCCCGACGACGGGACCCGCCATCTCGTGATCGTGCCCGAGGCCGACCACGGGCTGAAGGTGCCGAAGCGGGCGGTCCTGGACGCCGACGAGGTCGACGCGCTGGTGGTCGAGGCCACCCTCGAGTGGCTGGTCCGCGAGGTCGTCGGCGGGTGACCTGATCGGGCGTGGCAGGGAATAGCGCGTGCAGCGGACCGGTTGTGTCGTCGTACCGCGAAGGTGAGGAGAGCCGTGCAGACGACGCTGGACCGCAGGCCTACCGACGAGCGCCTAGGCTGGTCGGTGATGAGTCCACTCACCCAGGACGACGCGGCCACGCCGGTCGACCTCGCCACCGAGACCCAGGAGCAGCGCTCCGCGCGCTTCGAGAGTGACGCGCTGCCGTTCCTCGACCAGCTGTACGGCGCTGCGATGCGCATGACGCGGAACCCGGCCGACGCCGAGGACCTCGTGCAGGAGACGTTCGCGAAGGCGTTCTCGTCCTTCCACCAGTTCAAGCCCGGCACCAACCTGAAGGCCTGGCTGTACCGGATCCTGACGAACACGTTCATCAACAACTACCGCAAGAAGCAGCGGCAGCCGCAGCAGGCGATGACCGAGGACGTCGAGGACTGGCAGCTCGCCCGCGCCGAGTCGCACACCTCTGCGGGCCTGAAGTCTGCCGAGGTCGAGGCGCTCGAGCACCTGCCCGACTCCGACGTGAAGGAGGCACTGCAGCAGCTCCCGGAGGACTTCCGGCTCGCGGTCTACCTCGCCGACGTCGAGGGGTTCCCGTACAAGGAGATCGCCGACATCATGGGCACGCCCATCGGCACCGTGATGTCGCGGCTGCACCGGGGGCGCCGTCAGCTGCGTGACCTGCTCGCGGACTACGCCCGCGGCCGCGGGATGCGCGTCCCGCAGGGCACGGACGGAAAGGGGAGCGACTCATGAGCTGCGAGAGTTGCGACTGCCAGACCGCGCTCAAGAACCTCTATCTCTTCCTCGACTCCGAGATCGACAACGCCAGTTGCGAGGAGATCCAGGCCCACATCGACTCCTGCTCGGACTGCCTGACCGAGTACGACCTCGAGCGCCTGGTGAAGACCCTGGTCTCCCGCTCGTGCGCCGAGCGGGCTCCGGAGCCGCTGCGCGAGCGGGTGCTGCTGAGCATTCGGCGGGTCCAGGTCGCCATCGAACTCGACGAGTGACCGCCCCCGGGGCCGGCACGTCGACCGCCCCGGTTTGGTCGTCCCCGTCCCACCTGGGATGATGGCCTCCGGTCCTGGCTGTCCAGGCCGACCGCCAGCGTCGAGGAGGAACCATGGGCAAGACCGGTCGCAAGCGTCGCGCGCGCAAGAAGAAGGCCGCTAACCACGGCAAGCGCCCCAACGCCTGACCCCCGCGTCAGCGCACACGACCCCCGAGCCTCCGGCCGGGGGTTCGTTGCTTCCGGGCCCGATCGGTCGTCCAGGCTCCGTCGGGCACGATGGGTGGCATGAACGCCACCCCGGAGGTCCCCGCGGGCGCCTCGGCCACCTTGACCTTCACCGTGACCGACGACGACACCGCCGCAGCCGTCGGCTCGGGTGACCTCGCGGTCCTCGGTACGCCGCGGCTGCTGGCCTGGTGCGAGGCGGCCACCTGTGCCGCGCTCGCCGGCGTACTGCCCTCGGCGAGCACCTCGGTCGGCACCCGCGTCGGGCTCGAGCACAAGGCCGCCAGCCCCGTCGGGGCCGAGGTCGTCGTCACTGCCTCGGTGCTCCACGTCGACGGTCGCCTCGTCCGCTTCTCCGTCGCTGCCGAGCACTCCCTTGCGGGCGGTACGCCGACCCTCGTCGCCACCGGTGAGATCACCCGGGTCGTCGTCGACCGCGAGCGGTTCCTGGCGCGCCTGGGCTGAGCGGGACGCCGGTCAGGGAGTTTGGCCGTCTCGAGGATGTCGAAGTCCCTGACAGGCAACGGAGTCCCCGGCCGGCCGGGGACTCCGTCACCCCTCAGACCCCGAACGTGGCGCGCGGGTAGGCGGCCTCGACGTCGGTGATGACGTTGACCAGGTAGGGCACACCGGAGGCGAAGGCGCGGTCGAGGGCGGGGCCGATGTCGCGCGGGTCGGTGACCCGCTCGCCGGCACCGCCGAGCGCCTTGACCACCTCGTCGTAGCGGGTCTGGGGAGCCAGGTCCGCGGCGACGTCGTAGCCGTAGAGCATCTGCATCGGGCCCTTCTCCAGGCCCCAGGCGCTGTTGTTGCCGACCACCATGACCACGGGCAGGTCGTGCCGGACGAGGGTGTCGACGTCCATGAGCGACATGCCGGCGGCCCCGTCGCCGTACAGCAGGACGACCTGGGACGAGGGACGGGCGAGACGGGCGGCGATGGCGCCGCCGAGGCCGGCGCCGAGACAGCCGTAGGGGCCGGGATCGAGCCAGCCACCGGGGCGCTTGGGCTCGACGAACTTCCCGGCGAAGGAGACGAAGTCACCGCCGTCACCGATGACGACCGCGTCGTCCGCGAGCCGGGGGACCAGCTCGCCGTAGATCCGCGCCGGGTGGATCGGGTCGGCCTCGGCGCTGAGCAGCGCACGGTCCCGCTCGGTCGCGGCCGCGACCCCGCCCTGCAGGTCGGCGACCCAGGCGCTCCAGTCGGGACGGCGACCCTGGGCCTCCACGGCGGCGAGCAACCCGTCGAGGACCAGGGAGAGGTCCCCGGAGGCCGAGGCGGCCAGCTCGGCGTGGCGCGAGACCTGGCCGGGGGAGTCGGCAAGGTGCACGACCTTCGCCGGCGGTGCGCCCTCCTTCCCGCCGAAGACGCCGTAACCCAGGCGGAAGTCCAGGGGAGTGCCGACCACGATCGTCAGGTCGCAGGTGCCGAGCGCCGTGCTCCGCGCCTTGGTCATGAGCAGCGGGTGCCCGCCGGGGACGACGCCGCGGCCCATGCCGTTGGTGATGGCCGGCAGGCCGAGGTGCTCGACCAGGCGCAGGGCGGCGTCCTCGGCGCCGTCGGCCCAGACATCGGTGCCGAGGATCACCACGGGACGCTGCGCCTCGGCCAGCATGCTGGCCACCCGGTCGAGGGCGTCGGTGTCCGGTGCCAGCGGCTCCGCGCGGGTGACCGTGGGGCGATCAACCGACGCCGCGTTGAAGAGCTCGTCCATCGGGACGTCGACGAAGACCGGCCCACGGTGCGAGGACCCGGCGGCGACGAAGGCCTCGTTCACGCCGCCGGCGATCTCCGGGGCGGTGTGGATGGTCCGGGCCAGCTTGGAGACAGGAGCGAAGATGGGCGGCTGGTCGAGCTCCTGCAGGCTGCCGGAGCCCCAGCGGCCTGCGGGCGCGCGTCCGCCGACGACCACCATCGGGGAGCCGGCGAACTGGGCCTGCGCGACGGCACTCACGCCGTTGGTCACGCCCGGGCCGGCGGTGAGCACCGCGAGGCCGGGTGTCCGGGTGAGCTTGCCCATGGCCTCGGCCGCGAACGCGGCGGTCTGCTCGTGGCGCACGTCGAGCAGACGCATCGGCGGGTCGGCCTTCACGGCGGCGTCGTACATGGGGAAGACATGGGCGCCGGAGAGGGTGAACATCACGTCGACGCCGTGCGCGGCGGCGACCGCCACGGCGTGCTCGCCGCCGTGGCCTTCGAGGGGCCCCGCCGGGGAGTCGGTCGTGCGGGCAGGGGTCTCGGGGGTGGACTGGTCCGTCATGTGACGGAGGTTACCCGTGGGTCACCCCAGCTTGGTGCGGTGCCACGAGCAACGGCGCGTTCGAGCCGCGCAGCGCCTCAATGAGCACGAGCAGCAGGTCGCTGCGGACCTTCGGGGGCGCCGGGGCGAGGGCCAGCTGGAGGTGCAGGGACCGCAGGAACGCCTGGGCCTCGGCGGCCCCCTGGTAGGGGTCCTCGTCAAGGCTCCGCTGCACCGGTACGGCGCCCGCCGCGATCCGGTTCACCCACGGCTCGAGGACGTCGAGCCCGAGCAGGTCGCGGCGCAGCACCTGCATCGTCGCCTCGGCGAGACGGTCGACCTCGCCGCCGAGCAGCCGGGCCGGGCCCAGGTCGAGGAGGCGGTCGGCGACCACGTCCAGCACCACCGTGAGCTCGAGTCGCTCGAGGTGGCGGGACCGGGCGAGGGCGCCGAGCGCATCCGCCCCGTGGGCGACGGCGTGGACGAGGCCCTGGCCGGGGACGTGCGCACGCAGGTCCTGCTCCCGGGGCAGCCACGTCATCACCCGGTCGCCCCAGGTCAGCACCGGTGTGGGACCGAGCAGCGACTGCTCGGTGTCCCGGTCCACGCAGGCGGCGAGGACCAGGGCCGAGAGCGAACGGCGGAACACGCTGGGCGTCCCGGCCTCCCCGAGCCCGGTCTGCAGCCCGCTGGCGATCCCGTCCCCGAGGCCGAGCAGCAGGTCGTCGTACACGCCGCGCTCGAGCCAGGTGAGCAGCACGGGCAGCGCGACCTCGTGGCGCACCCGGGGGTCCGGCGAGCCGAGCATGCCGGTCAGCTCCGCGGTCAGCTCGTCGAGCGGACGGTCCGTGGGCACGGCGTGCTGCCGGGCGACCACCTCGCCCCAGTATCCCGAGATCATGGGCCCCATCCTGCCACCGCCACGGGGGTGCTCGATGCCCCCCGGGGGTTTGGCACGGACGCCCCGGGCCTGGGGGAGCCTGCCCTCGTAGGCTGGACGGGTGCCGTCCCTCAACGACCTCGTCCGGGCCCACACAGACCTGACGGCCGAGGACCTGGCGTGGCTGCACCTGCTGCTCGCCGACTGGCAGGTGATCGCCGACCTGTCGTTCGCCGATCTCGTGCTGTGGCTGCCCGACAGGGATGGCACCGGCTTCTGGGCGGGGGCGCAGATGCGGCCCACGACCGGCCCCACGGCGTACGTCGACGACCTGGTCGGTGGGTTCCTGGCCGCCGGAACACGGCCCCTCCTCGACGCGGCGTACCAGCAGGGCCGGATCGCGCGGGAGGGTGACCCCGAGTGGCGTGACGACGTACCCGTGCGGGTGGAGACGATCCCCGTGCGTCGCGGCGACCGGGTGCTCGCGGTCATCGGGCGCAACACCAACCTGCTCGGGGTGCGCACGCCCAGCCGCCTCGAGCTGTCGTACCTGCAGACCGCCAGCGAGCTGACCCAGATGATCAGCGCCGGCCGGTTCCCCCTGCCGGGCCAGCGCTCCGACCACGCCGACTCGCCGCGGGTGGGCGACGGCTTCCTGCGGATCGACGCCGACGGCAAGGTGGTCTACGCCAGCCCCAACGCGCAGTCGGTCTACCGGCGCCTCGGTCTCACCGGCGACCTCGCCGGTCACGGCCTCGCCGAGGTGACGCGGGCGCTGGTGCCGGCCCGGCACCGGGCCGACGAGGAGTCCGTCTCGGCGGTCCTCGGGGGCCGGTTGGCCCGGGAGACCGAGCTCGGCAGCGAGGACGTCGTGGTCATCCTGCGCTCAATCCCGCTCTCGCCGACCGGGACGCACAGCGGTGCGCTGGTGCTGCTGCGGGACGTCTCGGACCTGCGCCGCCGCGACCGCGAGCTCGTGACCAAGGAGGCGACCATCCGGGAGATCCACCACCGGGTGAAGAACAACCTGCAGACGGTCGCCGCACTGCTGCGGCTGCAGGCCCGCCGCATCACCTTTCCGGAGGGGCGCCAGGCGCTGGAGGAGGCGGTACGGCGGGTGGGCTCGATCGCGATCGTCCACGAGACCCTGAGCCAGGCCTTCGACGAGAACGTCGCCTTCGACGAGGTCGCCGACCGGGTGTGCCGGATGGTGGGGGAGATCGGCACGCGCGGCGCGGTGGTGACCACGCGGCGCACCGGGAGCTTCGGCATCCTGCCCGCCGAGGTGGCCACCCCGCTGGCGATGGTGCTGACCGAGATCCTGCAGAACGCCGCCGAGCACGGCTTCGGCGAGAGCGGGGAGGGGTCGATCGTGCTCCATGCTCAGCGCGACGACGGGGGCGGGGGCGGGTGTCACGACGTACGGGTCGACGCCGAGGGGGGCGACGACGAGGCTGGTGCCGATCAGAGGGGCGAGCTCCGGGTGGTCGTCACGGACGACGGCCGTGGCCTGCCCGCCGGGTTCGACCCGGACTCCTCGACCAGCCTGGGGCTCTCGATCGTGCGCACCCTGGTGGAGTCCGAGCTCGGCGGGGACCTGCGCTTCGAGCGCGGGCATCCGACGGGGACGCGGGTCACGCTCGTCCTCCGCCTCGCGGAGCTGCCACGGCGCGCCTGAGCCGACCGGCAGCTCACGCGGTCGGGAGGCTCAGGCGGTCGGGAGGCTCAGGCGGTGCGGATGCGGGCGCGGGCGTTGCGACGCTTGAGAGCGCGTCGCTCGTCCTCGCTGAGGCCGCCCCAGACGCCGTGGTCCTGCCCCGCCTCGAGCGCCCACGCGAGGCACTGCTCGCGCACGTCGCAGCGACGGCACACCTTCTTGGCCTCCTCGATCTGGAGGATGGCCGGACCGGTGTTGCCGATCGGGAAGAACAGCTCCGGGTCCTCTTCGAGGCACGCAGAGCGGTGGCGCCAATCCATGGCGGGGGACTCCTCATTCTCGGGTGCTGGCCGCTGGCGGATGGCCGCGGACCGCGCGGACCAGCGGACGAGGCCCGTCCACCGGGTCCCCGGCCGTCCCGGCCCGGTGGGGCCGCGGCGACGCGGGGGATTCAGCCCGACCCGAGGTCGGACGCACGACACGACCACGGCGAGGCGGGATCTCGCGTCGACCGTGGACTGACTGAGCATGGCAAGAGAAGTGGCGGGGCACAACCCTCCACGCCACGTCGCCTTCGTCACAACGGCCCCACCAGGAGGTCCGGGAGCGACCCTCCGAGCTGGGCATCAGTAGGGTCGAGCCGTGTCCCGCTCCCCTGCCTCGCCCCCGCCCTCCGGCCCTCCCGAGGGTGACCCGACCGGGCGGCCCGCGATCCCCGGAACGCTCTGGCTGGCCGCAGCCCTGGTGGCGGTCGAGGGCTTGGCCCTGGTCGTCCTCGGGGTCGCCGAGCTCTTCGCCGTGACCGGCGACCGGGCGCTCATGGGGGTGACCACGAGCGTGTTCTTCCTCGGGTTCGGCGGGGGCCTGGTGGCGTGCGCGTGGGGGATGACCCGCCCCTGGACGTGGGTGCGGGGCCCGGTGGTGCTCGCGCAGCTCATCCAGCTGGGCGTGGCGTGGAGCTTCCGGGGTGGGGACACCGCGGGCGTCTCGGTGGCGCTGACGGTGTCGGCGCTGGTGGTGCTGGTCCTGGTGCTGCTCCCGTCATCGACGGCAGTGCTGCTCGACGACGAGGAGTGAGGCCCGACGCCCAGGCGGCGTCGCCTCAGGCAGGGGCCTCGTCCATGACCTCGCGCATCGTGCGCAGGGACCGGCTGAGCAGCCGGGAGACGTGCATCTGGGAGACGCCCACGTCGCCGGCGATCTGGCTCTGGGTCATGCCGGCGAAGAACCGGAGCATGACGATGCGGCGCTCACGCGGCTCGAGGCGGTCCAGCAGCGGCTCGAGGGAGGCGCGGATCTCCACGTTGGCCAGGGCCTCGTCGTCGGCGCCGAGCGAGTCGGCGAGGGTGAGGGACCCTTCCTCGCCCGGGGCGTCGGGACGGTCCAGCGACAAGGTCTGGTAGGCGTTGCCGGACTCGATGCCCTCGATCACCTCGTCGACGGTGCACTCGAGGCGGACGGCCAGCTCGGAGGGCGTGGGGGAGCGTCCCAGCTCCTGGGCCATCTCGGCGGTCACGGCGCTGATCTGCTGGCGCAGTTCCTGGAGTCGGCGGGGCACCCGGATCGCCCAGCCCTTGTCCCGGAAGTGTCGTTTGATCTCACCGACGATGGTGGGGGTCGCATAGGTGGAGAACTCCACCCCACGGCCGGTGTCGAACCGGTCGACGGCCTTGAGCAGCCCGATGGTGCCGACCTGGACGAGGTCCTCGAGCGGCTCTCCCCGGTTGCGGAAGCGCCGTGCGCAGTGGTGCACGAGTGGCAGGTGCAGCTCGATGAGACGGTCCCGCACGCTCGCGTGCTCGGGGCTGCCCTGCTCGGCCTCCGCCATCCGTGCGAAGAGCGAGCGGGTGACCGTCCGCGTGTCCTGCGGCGGGTCGGCCGTGAGCAGGTCGTCGCCGTCCATCAGGCCGCTCAGCTGCCCACCGAGGCGCCGAGCACCCCTCCGGACGGGGCCGTCGAGGTCGAGGCTGCGGTGAGCTCGAGAGTCAGGCGGTCCTCGGCTGCCTCGGCGTGCACCGACGAGGTCAGGGCGGCGAGCACCTGCCAGGAGAAGCTGTCGCGGTCCGGCTCGTGCGGCGACGTGCAGTCCGCGGAAAGGGTCACCACCATGGTGTCCGCGCGCAGGGCGAAGCCACACTCGAGGTGGCTGCCCGGCGTCGCCTGGGTCAGCAGCATCGAGGTGGCCTCGTCGACCGCGGTGCGGATGTCCTCGATGTCGTCGAGCGGGAAGTCGAGGCGGGCTGCCAGGCCCGCCGCGGCGGTGCGGAGGACCAGCACGTACGCGCTGTCAGCCGGGAGCCGCAGCTCGACGTCCGCGCGCTGGCCGACGTCGCCGGCGTGGTTCTGCGCGTTCAATGTGGTCCTCCTCCGCCGTCGGTCCTCAGGCCTTCTTCGTCTCCCAGAAGATCTCCGCGATCTCGTCGATCTTGGCGAGCAGCTGGTCGGCGGCCTCGGCATCCATCGTGCCCTTGGTCCCGCCTGCGCCGGCGAGCTTGGTGGCCTCGTTGACCAGCGTGTGCAGCTGGGGGTACTTCTCGAAGTGCGGCGGCTTGAAGTAGTCGGTCCACAGCACCCACAGATGGTGCTTCACGAGCTCCGAGCGCTGCTCCTTGATGAGCACCGCACGGGTGCGGAAGTCGGGGTCGTCGTTGTCGGCCAGCTTGGCGATGAGCGCCTTGACCGACTCGGCCTCGACGCGCGCCTGGGCGGGGTCGTACACGCCGCAGGGCAGGTCGCAGTGCGCCTGGGCCTCGAGGGTGGGGGCAAAGAGTCGCTGGAACATGAAGGTCCTCTCTCGTCGTGCACAGCCCGCTGGCTGTCGTCGGTGGGCCCTGCTGCCGCGGGGGACGCTGGCGCCCCCCGAGGCTTCTGCTGGGACACTACTCCGGGCGGGCGTGACCCTGCAGGCGGGTCCTGCAGATTGCAGCAGGTCCGCGGACGGTTGCGGGATGGGAATGGTCGGGAAGGTCGTACGAGCATGGAGGTACCCAGCGGGAGCCCTGATACTCCGGGACCGGGTGGTCCGGTCCGCCCCGCGCGCCCGCAGGGACGGTGGGGAGTGGCGGTCGTCCGCGGTCGTTCGATGCGACCGACGCTCGCCGACGGCGACCGCGTGCTCGTCCGGTACGCCGGCCAGCCCCGCCCAGGGCGGGTCTTGCTCGTCCTGCTGCCCGACGGTGTCCTCGCGGTCAAGCGCGCGGTGGGCCGGGTCGACGGGGGCTGGTGGGTGGCCCGCGACAACCCGTACGAAGGGGTCGACTCCGCACAGGTGGGCGCCGTGCCGGTGGCTGACGTGTGTGGGGTGGTGGCCGCGCGGCTCTCGCCGCGGCCTCGCTGGCTGCGGCGTCGACGCTGACGTCCCTACCCGTCGACGCGGGCCGTCCGCGACGTCTCCGTCGACCTGTCCACCGGGCTGGCACCTGCCCGGTGGGCTGCCGTCTGTGTGACAAACTGGAGGCTGGGTGACCCCCTGCGACGCGGGAACCCGGCCCACCGGCCCCGACCGCCCGCGTCCGTCGAAACTCCTTCGCCTGCGGGACCTCTGCGACGCGGTCCTGCGTGCCCGTCCACGTCGAAAGTGCTCCATGTCTGCTCCTGAGACCGTGACCAGTCCCGCTGCCTCGCCGACCGCCGTGTCGCCCGAGGACCCCGTCTTCGCCCTGCACGCGGGCGGAAAGATGGAGACCGTCTCCACGGTGGCCGTCACCGGTCCGGCGGAGCTGTCGCTGGCCTACACACCCGGTGTCGCTCGGGTGTGCGAGGCAATCGCGGCCGACCCGGAGCTGGTCAAGGACTACACCTGGGTCTCGAACACGGTCGCCATCGTCACCGACGGCACGGCCGTCCTCGGCCTGGGGGACATCGGCCCCGCGGCCGCGATGCCGGTGATGGAGGGCAAGGCCGTGCTCTTCAAGCAGTTCGGTGGCGTCGACGGCGTCCCGATCTGCCTCGACACCACCGACACCGACGAGATCGTCGAGACCGTCGTCCGGTTGGCGCCCAGCTTCGGCGGCATCAACCTCGAGGACATCTCCGCGCCGCGCTGCTTCGAGATCGAGGAGCGTCTGAAGGCGCGACTCTCGATCCCCGTCTTCCACGACGACCAGCACGGCACCGCCGTGGTGGCGCTGGCCGCGCTCGAGAACGCCCTGAAGCTGACCGGCCGTCAACCCAACTCCACCCGCGTCGTGATCTCCGGTGCCGGGGCAGCCGGCGTGGCGGTCGCGCGCATCCTCCTCGCCGCTGGCATCCGCGACCTGGCCGTCGTCGACCGGCAGGGGGTCCTCAGCTCGACCCGCTCCGACCTCACCCCGGTCAAGAGCGACCTGGCGCGCGACACCGCCGACGTCACCGGGCGCACGGGCACCCTGGCGGAGGTCATGGTCGGCGCCGACGTCTTCATCGGGGTCTCCGGCGGCACGGTGCCAGAGGAGGTCGTGGCCACGATGGCCCCGGACGCGATCATCTTCGGACTGGCCAACCCCCATCCCGAGGTGCACCCGGACGTCGCCCGCAAGCACGCGCGGGTCGTGGCCACCGGTCGCTCGGACTTCCCGAACCAGATCAACAACGTCCTCGCCTTCCCCGGCATCTTCCGCGGGGCCTTCGACGTACGGGCGTCCGCGATCACCGAGGGCATGAAGCTGGCGGCCGCGGACGCGCTGGCCGACCTCGTGGGTGACGACCTCAGCGAGGACTTCATCGTGGTCTCGCCCTTCGACCCGAGGGTCGGTCCGGCGGTCGCCAAGGCGGTCGCCGAGGCGGCACGGCGCGACGGGGTCGCGACGCGCTGACCCGCCTCAGTAGGGTCGGAGGCATGTTCTCCGTCTACGCCGAGTCCTTCTCCTCCGACGACCCGCTGTCCGGCCTCGTGGTCGGGGAGCTGCCGGAGCCGGACCTGCCCGACGGCTGGGTGCGGGTGCGGGTCCGTGCCGCGTCGCTCAACCACCACGACCTGTGGTCGCTGCGCGGGGTGGGGCTGCGCGAGGAGGCGTTGCCCATGGTGCTCGGCTGCGACGCCGCCGGCGTCGACGAGGAGGGCAACGAGGTCGTCGTGCACGCGGTCGTGAGCTCCCCCGAGTGGGCCGGTGACGAGACGCTCGACCCCTCCCGTTCGCTGCTCAGCGAGAAGCACCCCGGCACCTTCGCCGACACGGTGATGGTCCCCCGGCGCAACGTCGTGCCGAAGCCGGCGTCGTTGTCGTTCGAGGAGGCGGCGTGCCTGCCGACCGCGTGGCTCACCGCCTACCGGATGCTGTTCACGCAAGGCGGCCTCAAGGCCGGTGACAGCGTGCTCGTGCAGGGCGCGGGCGGCGGTGTCGCCACCGCGCTCATCACGCTCGGTCGCGCGGCGGGGCTGCGGGTGCTCGCCACCAGCCGCGATGAGGCCAAGCGGGCCCGCGCCCTGGAGATCGGCGCCCACGAGGTCTTCGAGTCCGGGGCCCGGTTGCCGAGGAAGGTCGACGCGGTCATGGAGACGGTGGGGCGCGCGACCTGGTCGCACTCGGTGCGTTCCCTGCGCCCCGGCGGCGCCATCGTCATCTCCGGCACCACGTCGGGACCCCAGCTCGACGACGCCGAGCTGACCCGGATCTTCTTCCTGCAGCTGCGGGTGCAGGGCTCCACCATGGGCACTCGCGCCGAGCTCGCGTCGCTGGTCTCCCTCCTCGACGCGACCGGCACCCGCCCGCTGATCGACCGGGCCCTGCCGATGACCGAGGCGCGCGAGGGCTTCGCCGCGATGGCCTCCGGCGACGTCTTCGGCAAGATCGTGTTCACCCGGTGAAGGCCGCGACCCACCTGGTCACCGGCGCGGGCTCCGGTATCGGCGCAGCCGTCGCACGGCTGCTGGACGCGCGCGGCGACCACCTCCTCCTCGTCGCGCGCAACGAGGCACGGGCCGCCGTCCTCGCCGAGGCGTTCCCTCGGGCCGAGGTCCTCGTGGCCGACCTCGCCGACGCCGACGGCCTCGCGGCCGCGCTCGTGGACCGGCTGCCCGACCGGCTCGACTCGGTGGTGCACTCCGCCGGGGTGGTCGAGCTCGGCCCCGTCGCCGAGCAGGACGTGAGCACCTGGCGACACACCCTCGAGGTGAACCTGGTGGCGCCGGCGGAGCTCACCCGCCTCGCCCTGCCCGCACTGCGCGCCGCGCGCGGCCACGTGGTGCTGGTGAACTCCGGAGCCGGGCACGTCGCGGCACCCGACTGGGCGTCGTACGCGGCGTCGAAGCATGGTCTGCGGGCGCTCGCGGACTCGTTGCGTGCGGAGGAGCAGGAGCACGGGGTGCGGGTGATCAGCGTCCACCCCGGCCGGACGGCCACCCCCATGCAGCAGAAGGTGCACGCCCAAGAGGGCAAGGAGTACGACCCCTCGGCCTGGACGTCGCCGGAGGCGGTCGCGACGACCGTGCTGCACGCCCTGGACCTGCCCCGCGACGCCGCCCTCACCGAGGTGCGGATCCGCCCGGGCGGATGACCCGTCCACGCCCCCGGCGTCGCGGTCTCGCGGCTGCCGCGCTGCTCGGTGCCGCAGCCCTCGCTGCCTCGGCCACTCCCGGCGCCGGTGCCGCACCCCTAGGTGAGGCGGTCTCGGCTGCGTCCCGGGTGACCGCACAGGACCCCGATGCCCCGGACGGGGCGTCCCACCGCAACGTCCTGTTCCTGACCGTCGACGACGCGGCCATCGGCGACCTCGACGCGATGCCCCTCGCCCGGTCGGTGCTCGGGGAAGCCGGCACCAGCTACACCCAGGCCGTCGCGCCCACCCCGATCTGCGTGCCGGCCCGGGCCTCGATGATCACCGGCCAGCACGCGGACAACCACGGCGCGCACACCATCTCCGGACCCCAGGGTGGAGCAGCCGCCTTCGAGGACGACGACACGCTGCCCGTCGCCCTGGAGGAGGCGGGCTACGAGACCCTGATGGTCGGCAAGTACCTCAACGGCTGGGGCGCGGACGGCGACCTGGACCCGCCTCCCGGCTGGACGCACTGGCGGGGCACGGTCGACCCGTCGACGTACTCCTTCTTCACGCCGACGCTCAGCGTGGACGGCCGGCCGCGGTCGTTCTTCCGCTACAACTCGGATCTCTTCTCCGACCTGCTCGAGGACTTCCTGCGCGACCCCGGGCGTGAGGGCCGGCCATGGTTCGGCTGGGTCAACTTCGTGGCGCCGCACACCGGGTCGCCGAACGTGCGCACCGAGCCGCCGAACCGCTTCGCCCACTGCCTGGTCGACCGGCCGGTACGTGTGCCCGTCCCGGCGCCGAGACACGAGGGCAGCGCCTCCTTTACGCCGCTCCCAGACACCCCGGACCTCTTCGCGGAGAGTGAACCGGGCGCACCCTCCCTGGACGGGCCCACGTGGACGCTCTGCGGGCGCGAGATGGTGCAGCGCGCCCACCAACTGCGTCTGGAGTCCCTCCGAGCAGTCGACGAGGCGGTGGACCGTGCGGTGGCCACGCTCGAGGAGATCGGACAGCTGGACGACACGCTCGTGCTGCTGGTCTCCGACAACGGATTCGTGACCGGCCAGCACAACAGATACGGCAAGCTCGTGCCCTACGACCAGATCCTGAGGGTGCCCGTGCTCGTACGTGGACCGGGGTTCGACGCCGGGTCGCGGGAGGGCGCATCGATCACCATGGCCGACCTCGCCACGACGATCGCTGCCCATGCCGGGGTGCGGCCGGGACGGGTGCAGGACGGCTATCCGTTGACGGACCTCCCGCGGGACCGGGTCGTGCCGCTCGTGGCCTGGCCGGTCCGTGACGGGTCCCGCCCGCTCTACCGCGGGGTGCGCACGACGCGCTTCACCCACGCCCTGTTCACCGACGGGCGCGAGCTGCTGTTCGACCGCAGGGTCGACCCGGCGGAGCTGCGCAACCTCGTCGACGACCCGGCGTACGCCGACACCTTGCGCGCCGCGCGTACGGCGACCGAGACGCTGGCGGGGTGCGCGGGAGCAGAGTGCCGGGTCCTCGACGGGACGGGGCTCCCCGCCCCGGACTGACGGCCTGTCAGGTCAGTCGTCGGGGTCGTCGAGCCGAGCGAGCCAGGTGGCCAACCGCTCGACCGGCACCTCGAAGTCGGGGTTCAGGTCCACGAACTCGACGAGGCGCTCGGCCAGCCACGCCAAGGTGACCTCCTCGTCGCCCCGGCGTCGCTCGAGCTCCTCGATCCCGCGATCGGTGTGGTACATCGACCCGCCCTCAGGAGAATGCCTGCGCGACGAGGCCCTTCTGCTCCTCGACGTGGCGGGACTGCTGCCCGACCGCGGGGGAGGAGGACTCCGGTCGCGAGACCCGGTAGAACGGCACGTCGAGCTCCCCGGTGAGGTGGAGCGCCATGTGCGGCCAGGGGCCCATGTTCGCGGGCTCGTCCTGCACCCACCGGACCTCCTCGAGGTTCGGGTAGCGGGACAGCTCGGCCTGGAGCTCCTCGACGGGCCGCGGGTAGAGCTGCTCGACGCGGACGATGGCGGTGGTCGGCTCATCGCCCTCGCGCTTCTTGCGCTCGACCATGAGGTCCCAGGTCACCCGGCCGCTGCACAGCAGCACCTTGCGGACGGACTCCGCGTCGACCTGGGCATCGCCGATGATCGGGCGGAAGGTGCCCTCGGTGAAGTCGGTCGGCTGAGAAGCGGCCTCCTTGCGCTTGAGCATCGACTTCGGGGTGAAGACGATGAGAGGGCGGTGCTCCTCCTCGAGGGAGTGGCGCCGAAGCAGGTGGAAGTAGCTCGCCGGGCTCGACGGCTGGGCGACGACGAAGGCCTCGTCGGCCGCCATCGTCAGGAACCGCTCGATCCGGGCGGAGGAGTGGTCGGGGCCCTGGCCCTCGTAGCCGTGCGGCAGCAGGAGCACCACTCCGGACTGCTGTCCCCACTTGGTCTGGCTCGAGGTGATGAACTCGTCGATGACGATCTGGGCACCGTTGACGAAGTCGCCGAACTGAGCCTCCCAGAGCACCAGCGCGTCGGGGCGGGCGACGGAGTAGCCGTACTCGAAGCCGAGGGCGGCGTACTCCGAGAGCAGGGAGTCGTAGATGTAGAACTGCGCCTGGTCCTCGGAAAGGTTGCTGAGCGGGGTCCACTCGTCGGCGTTGCGGCGGTCGATGATCGTCGCGAACCGCTGGACGAAGGTGCCCCGACGCGAGTCCTGGCCGGCGAGCCGGACGGGCCGCCCGTCCATGAGCAGCGAGCCGAAGGCCAGGATCTCCCCGGTACCCCAGTCGATGGGCCCGTCGGTGATCGCACCGGCTCGACGCTGCAGCTGTGGCTGCACCTTGGGGTGGACGACGAAGCCCTCGGGCGCGCTGACGTAGGCGTCCGCGATCCGCTTGAGCGTCTCCTTGCTGATGGCGGTGGTTGTCTCGCCCGAGCTCTTCTCGGGGTAGTCCGGCACCGTGGTCCACTCCGAGGGGGTGTTGGTGGCCTCCCGCACCTCGGTGAAGACCCGCTCGAGCTGCTGCTGGTAGTCCCGCAGGACCTGCTCGGCCTCCTCGAGCGTGATGTCGCCACGCCCGATCAAGGACTCGGTGTAGAGCTTGCGCACCGAGCGCTTCTGCTCGATGAGGTCGTACATCAGCGGCTGGGTGTACGACGGGTCGTCGCCCTCGTTGTGACCGCGGCGGCGGTAGCAGACGAGGTCGATGACGACGTCCTTGTTGAACGCCTGGCGGTACTCGAAGGCCAGCCGGGCGACGCGGATGCAAGCCTCGGGGTCATCGCCGTTGACGTGGAAGATCGGCGCCTGGACCATCCGCGCGACGTCGGTGCAGTACAGCGACGAGCGGGAGGACGCGGGGGAGGTGGTGAACCCGACCTGGTTGTTCACGATGACGTGGATGGTTCCGCCGGTGCGGTAGCCGCGCAGCTGGGAGAGGTTCAGCGTCTCGGCGACGACACCCTGCCCGGCGAAGGCCGCGTCTCCGTGGATCAGCAGGGGGAGGACGGGGTACTCGGCGCCACGGTTGAGGACGTCCTGCTTCGCGCGGGCGATGCCCTCGACGATCGGGTCGACAGCCTCGAGGTGGGAAGGGTTGGCGGCGACGGAGACCTTGATCTTTTCCCCGGTGCCGGCGGTGAAGGACCCCTCGGCACCCAGGTGGTACTTCACGTCGCCCGAGCCCTGGACGGTGCGCGGGTCGATGTTGCCCTCGAACTCACGGAAGATCTGGCCGTAGCTCTTGCCGACGATGTTCGCCAGAGCGTTGAGCCTGCCCCGGTGGGCCATGCCCATGCAGACCTCGTCGAGCCCGCCCTCGGCCGCGGCCTCGCAGATCTCGTCGATCAGCGCGATGGTGGTCTCGCCACCCTCGAGGCTGAACCGCTTCTGCCCGACGAACTTCGTCTGGAGGAAGGTCTCGAAGGCCTCGGCCTGGTTGAGCTTGAGCAGGATGCGCAACTGCTCCTCGCGCGGGGGCTTCTGGTGCGGCTGCTCGAGGCGCTCCTGCACCCAGCGACGCTGCTCGGGGTCCTGGATGTGCATGTATTCGATGCCGACCGTGCGGCAGTAGGTGTCGCGCAGGATCCCGAGGATGTCGCGGAGCTTGAGGAACCGTCGGTCCGACCCGCCGAAGGAGCCGGTCGCGAACTCGCGGTCGAGGTCCCACAGCGTCAGGCCGTGCGACTCGACCTCGAGGTCGGGGTGGCTGCGCTGGCGGTACTCGAGCGGGTCGGTGTCGGCCATCATGTGACCGCGCACGCGGTAGGCGTGGATGAGTTCGAGGATCCGGGCCTGCTTGCTGATCTCGTCGTCATGGTTCGTCGAGATGTCGGCAGCCCAGCGGATCGGCTCGTAGGGGATCCGCAGGGAGCGGAAGATCTCGTCGTAGAAGCCCTTGTCGCCGAGCAGCAATCCCTGCACCCGGCGGAGGAACTCACCGGACTGGGCACCCTGGATGACCCGGTGGTCGTAGGTCGAGGTCAGCGTCATGACCTTGCTGACCGCGTTGCGGGAGAGGGTCTCCTCGGACGCACCCTGGTAGCCGGCGGGGAAGTCCATCGCGCCGACGCCGATGATCGCGCCCTGCCCCCTCATCAACCGGGGCACGGAGTGGTTGGTGCCGATGGTGCCGGGGTTGGTGAGGCTGACGGTGGTGCCCTGGAAGTCCGAGACCGCGAGCTTGTTGTTGCGCGCCTTGCGGACGATGTCCTCGTAGGCGGTCCAGAACTGCGCGAAGTCCATCGACTCGGCGCCCTTGATCGCCGGGACGAGCAGCTGGCGGGTGCCGTCGGACTTCTGCTGGTCGATGGCCAGCCCGAGGTTGATGTGGGCCGGTGTGACGAGGTGCGGCTTGCCGTCGATCTCGTCGTACCCGTTGTTCATCTCCGGCATCGAGACCAGGGCCTTGACCAGCGCGTAGCCGATGATGTGGGTGAACGACACCTTGCCGCCGCGTGCGCGGGAGAGGTGGTTGTTGATGACGGTGCGGTTGTCGATGAGCAGCTTCACGGGCACGTCGCGCACGCTCGTCGCGGTCGGCACCGTGAGGCTGATGTCCATGTTCTTCGCGGTCCGGCCCGGGGCCCCGCGCAGGACCGAGACCGTCGGCTCGTCGGCGACCTCGGGAGCGTCGGTCTTCGGCTGCTCCTTCGGCACCGGGGGCGTGGCGGGGCGGTCGCCGGAGGCGTTGCGCTCCTTGGTGGTCGAGGTCGCCTTCGCCTCGCTGGTGGTGCGGGAGTCGCCCTGGGCGCGGGTCTCGGTGGGCTTGCCCGGGCCGGTCTTCTCCTTGGCGGGCATGCCCGAGGCGACGGGTGCCTCGGCACTGTCGGGGGCCTGCTCGGGCGACTTGGCGCGCGGGGCCGGCTTGGCGCCGGGCGCGGCCGCGCTGGAGCCGGAGGTGGTGGTGGTGGCGCCGTTGCCCGCCTGGCCGTTCTTCTCGAAGTACTCGACCCACGCGGAGTCGACGCTCCCCGGGTCGCGCTGGTAGGCCTGGTACATCTCGTCGACCAGCCACTCGTTGGCGCCGAAGGCGTCGAGGGAGGTGTCGGAGTGGTCACGGGGTGACTCGGGCACGGCTAGGTTCGCCTCTTCCGGTGCGTCGCGCGGGGGGTGGGTGTGCGGCACCCAGGCTAGTCCGTCGCGGCAACATTCCGCACGCGGGACGCGGGCCGTCACACGAGGCCCGCGTGGTCTCCGCCACGTCGTCCGCACGGCACGTCCTGTCCTCCAGGTGGGCCCCCGTCCTGCGCGCTCGGGGGCGCTGGCACCCTGGAGCGGCCGATGGTCGGGTCGGTGTCGAGCAGGCAAGCGTGAGCACGGAAGGAGTCCTGGGTGTGCGGAGGACAGCGTCGGCGGGGTCGTCACGTCGTGGCGGGAGTGCTCGTGGCCGTCCTCGTGCTGACGGGGTGCACGAGCGGGAGCAACGGCAATGAGCCGGGCCCCGAGCGCCAGGACGTCACCCGTGGCGACGTCCTGGAGCCCCGGGCGGCGCCGCTGGGGGTGCAGATCGCCTCTGTGGCGGGCCAGATCCCGCGGCGGCAGCGCGAGCAGATCCGCAAGCGCATCGCCGCCACCGTCAGCGGCTACGTCCAGGGGGCGTTCCTCGGTGACTACCCGCGCACGACGTACCGCGGCGCGTTCGGAGACTTCACCGACTCCGCGAGGTCGCGGGCGCGCCGCGACCTGGGCCTGCTCACCCACGCCGATCGGGGAGCGCGGTACGTCGGGGTGACCCCGCGCCGCCAGCAGGTCCGGGTGCACGCGTACGCCCCCCGGCGGCGGGTCCTGGGCGCCACGGCGCGGCTGCGGCTCGTGCTGCTGATCGAGCGCGACGACGAGACGGTCCAGCGCGTCTGGGTCACCGGGCGGTTGTTGCTGACCCGGACGCGCAACGGGAGCTTTCGGGTCTTCGGCTACGACATACGACGGACGTCCTCGCGGCCGGCCGTCGCGGGAGGTGGGGCATGAGGCGCTCGCGAACCGCTGCTGCCGTGGCAGGTCTGGCGCTGCTCGCCACGATCACGCCCGACGCGGCCTACCAGGAGCCCCCCGCTGCGCTGGTTTCCGTGGCGCGTGACGACGGACGCGCTCAGGCCATCGGGCGGGACCCCGCGGTGACCTGGATCCTGGCGATGGGGTCGGACGCCCGTCCGGGGCAACGGGTGCTGCGCAGCCGTGCCGATGCCATCCAGCTCGTCGGCATCAACGCCCGCACCGGGCATGCGACCGCGATCGGCATCCCGCGTGACTCCTACGTCCCCATCCCGGGCTACGGCCGCAACCGCGTGAACGCGGCCCTGACCTTCGGTGGTCCGCAGCTCATGGCACGGACGGTGGCGCAGATGACCGGGCTGCGTCCCGACTACGTGATGATCACGAGCTTCCGGGGCTTCGAGCGGATGGTCGTCGCCGTCGGGGGGATCACCGTGCGCTCGCCGTTCGCCTTCGAGGACATCGTCCGTCCGCAGGGGTACAAGGTGGGGAAGAATCGGCTCAACGGGCTCCAGGCCCACATCTTCGCGCGGATCCGCAAGCCGCTGCCGCGCGGGGACTTCGACCGCTCGGCGAACCAGCAGCGCGCCATGATGGGCATCCTGCGGGAGATCCGTCGCAAACGGGAGCGCCCAGGCTTCGTGGAGCGCGGGGTGCTGGCAGCGGTACGCGACCTCTCGACCGACCTGAACCCCGTGGAGGCCTACCGGCTGGGCCACGCAGTAGCCCAGGTGCGGCCCTCCCGGGTACGCACCTGCGTGTTGCGGGGGCGGACGGGCAGCGCGGGTGCGGCCAGTGTGGTCTTCCCCGACATCCGGCAGGCCCGGAGCATCACCCGGCGTGCCGGTCGGGACGCACGCCTCGAGGGTCGCTGCTGAGGCAGCCCGCCTCCGGCTGGACGCCGGTCCGGACGTGGCAAGGGCCGCCGAGCGTGCTGCTCGGCGGCCCTTGTCGTGGAGTGCGGCTGGGTCAGTTGCGTCGGATGCGGGCGGTGGCCAGGCCCAGCTCGACGATCCGTCCCAGTGGGCCGGCGTCGCTGAGGCCGACCCGGATGCCGGTGACCGCGATGCCGCGCTTCAGGCGCTTCACGTTCTTGCCCGAGCCCGTCGTCTGGATGAAGCCGCCGTCGAACTCGGTGACGCCGGACGGGTGCAGCGTGATCTCCTTGCCGTCGACCAGGACCTGAGCGATCCGGACCGTCGGCACCCGGCGCTTGATCCGGCCCCTGGGGCCCTGGACGACACGGGCCTGGGAGACGAGACCGCGGACCTCGACCGGCACCGGGCCGAGGAGCTGGACCGAGCCGATGGTGGAGCGGAGCACCGTCACGGCGCTCCCGTTCTTGCGGTGCTTGCCCATCGACTCGGACTTGGCCCCGGTGACCTTGACCAGGCCGCCGAGGATGTTGCTCTCGCCGACTCGCTCGGCCTTGAACTTGCCGCCGGTGCCTTCGCAGCGCACGCCCTGCATGAGGATGCGACCGAGCAGCGTCAGCGGCCCGCCCTGGCCGGTCTCGGCCAGGTTCACCCGGCCGAGGATGGCTGCGCCGTGGAAGACCTGGTCCGGCCGGTTGCGGGCGACTCGTGACCAGGCACGTCCGAGATCGACCTTGGTCTGGATCGCGTCCAGGTGCAGCTTGAGGGCGTAGGTGCTGGACTCCGCGAAGCCCGCCCGGGCCTTCGAGCGCTCGTGACCCAGAGCGATCTTGCCGAGGCCGGGGATCGCGATGCCACCGGGACCTGCCTGCTTCAGCACGCCGGTGACTGCGCTCACGAGGGTGTTCGCCGGCTCCCGCGTGTTCTCCGAGATCGCGTCGAGGAGGTCCTGGAGGGGCTCGCTGATCTCCTCGGGGAGGGCGTCCCCGACGTCGATGCCGATGCCCTCGAAGGTGAAGTCGGTGGCCGTCCCGAAGCCCTTGCCGGGGGTGTGGAAGGAGTCGGCGACCGACCTCAGGCCCTCGATCTTGACGAACGGCCCCTCGGAGGGGCCGAGGCGGATGTCGCCGATCGTGGTGACACCCCGGCTGCCCGTGACGCCTGCGGCGGTCCGGTAGGTCTCGCTGGCGCTGCTCATCGCCTGGAGGCGGATGAGCTTGCGGGCGTCCTCGGGCAGGGCGTCGGTCATGCCCCCCGCGACGCTCTTGCGTCCCGCCATCCGCGTGCACGCGATGTTCGAGTAGCCCAGCCGGGCTGGGGCGAACTCGGCGATGTCGTTGACGACGCGCGAGCCCCATGAGGAGGCCGAGAAGGCGAAGTCGGTGGCGACCTTGCGGGGCGCCGCCTCCGCAGGCGAGGCGAGGACGGTCGCACCGGTGGCGACCATCCCCATGCTGACGAGCGTGGCGCCCGTGCGGGCGATGCGCGAGGTTCCCTTGATCACGTGGGCGTCTCCCAGTTCGAGGTCCCCCGGGTTGGGGGAGCCGTACGTGCCCGGCCCCTCGCGCAGGCGCGCATTCGGGCTTGGCGACCGCTCAACGTCACGACGTGGCGCAGGTCACGGGCCTCCGGCTGAAGTGACCCGCCCGGGAACGGGAAATGGCCCGGGCGGTCTCGGGTGATAGTCCGAACGGGCTATGGCGGACGGCGCTGCGACGTCCCCTGGACGCAGCAACGCCCGGGCGGTCGGGGCCTGGTGGACCCCGACCGCCCGGGCGCTGGAGCGATCGATCAGTTGCTGCGGATACGGGCGATCGCGTTGCCGAGGTCGATCTTGACGGCAGCCGTGTCGCCGGTCGTGGTCTCCTCG
>JAUYLL010000055.1 GCA_030698375.1 Nocardioides sp.
GCCGACCCACTGCCGGTCGGTGAACCGGTCGCCCAGGACATACGCGGCCGCCAGTCCGAAGACCGGGATCAGCGGCAGGAAGCTGCCGGCCACCGAGGCGGGTACGCCGCGCAACCCGCTCACGAAGAACCAGAACGCGAACCCGTAGTAGACGATCCCGGACGCTGCCGCGAGCGCCCATGTCGCCAAGTCCTCGGGCAGGCCTGGATCCGCAGCGCCGACGGCCATGGCGAAGCCGGCGACGACGACCGCGAAGCAGAGCGCGGCGACCTGCTGGACGAGGACGACGGCCAGCGAGCTGTCGTCGAGGAGCAGTCGGCGGGTGAGGACGGCATAGAGGGCACACGCCGCCACCGCGGCCATGGTCAGCGCCACCCCGAGGGTGTCGCCGGATGCGCCCGGACGGTAGACCACCAGCAGCACCCCGACCATGGCGGCGGCCACCGCGACCACGGTCGCCGGGGCGATCCGCTCCCGAAGGACCAGCACGGCCAGCAGCATGATCAGGATCGGCTCGGTCGCCCACAGCAGCACCGACATGCTTGCAGTGATGCTGACGAGTCCCAGCAGACCGAGCGCGTAGGCCAGGCCGGGGTTGAGGAGGCCCAGGGCGGCGAGCCTGACCATGGCCGGTGACCGGGTCACCCGCACCCCGGTCAGCAGCGTGGCGCCCAGCAGCAGGAGCGCGCTGGCGGTGAGCTCGATGGCCAGCAGGGTCAGCGGCGCGACCCCCCGGTCGAGGACCTGTTTGCTGAGCACGGTGCCGCACCCCCAGCAGGCGGTGGCAGCGACGAGCAGGAGGACATGACGGTACGACGGTGAGGAGGGCATGGCTGTGACTCCGGTCAGAGAGACGGTCCAGGGATACGAGCGCTCGGCTGACGCGGTGCGTCAGCGCTCAGGCCGCTCGGCCCTCGTCGTCACAGCAGTCATAGGCAGGCAGCCGGCGACGCCGCCCAGCCATCGATGACCTGCCCATGCCGACCACCCTACCCAGCGCTACCCGTGCGAGCTCGTCCCGGAATCGTCAGACGCCAGTCCTGCCGCAAGCCGCCTCCGACAAGTCGGTGGTCTGGGCCACCGCGTGACCCACCTCACGACAACTCGTTGATCTCGCATGGGCCTCTCACGCCGCGCGCTGCTGCGCGCCACCTTCGCAGCGGCCGGTGCTGCCGCCGTCGCGTCCAGCTCCTTCGTGCGCCAGGTCGGCCAGGCGGCCGTTGCTGCGGTCGCGCGATCGACGACCCGCAGCACCTACGTCCGTGGGCCGGCCGGTCCCGGTGGCTACACCCCGATCGTGGTCGGGCCTGGCCAGCCGCGGGTCGTGCGCACCGACCTCGGTGCGATGCCCGACCCGGCCCGGGTGGGCTGCCGGCAGCCACTGGTGTCCTTCGCCCACCTCAGCGACATCCACATCATCGACCACCAGTCCCCGATGCGGGTGGAGTGGACCGACCGCTACGACGACCCCTCCGAGCTCGGTGACATCGGGCCGGGTCTGTTCTCCTCCGCCCACCGGCCCCAGGAGATCCTCAGCGCCCAAGTCGCCGACGCGATGGTGCACGCGATCAACAACGCGCGGGTCGGCCCGGTCACCGGCCAGCCGCTGTCCTTCGCCATCGAGACCGGCGACAACTCCGACAACGGCCAGTTCAACGAGATCCGGTGGAACATCGACGTCCTGGACGGCGAGCGGGTCCACCCCGACAGCGGCAACCCCAGCGTCTACGAAGGCGTGATGGCGACCGAGCCGCTCAACTACGACACCCACTACTGGCACCCCCACGGCACGCCGAAGAAGACCCTGCTGCGCACGTTCGCCGACGACATCGCCCGGTCGAAGTACGGCTTCCCGACCATCCCCGGCCTGCTCGACGCCGCCCGCCGCCCCTTCCAGGCGCGCGGCCTCGACATGGAGTGGTACAGCGTCTTCGGCAACCACGACGGCCTCGCCCAGGGCAACTTCCCGCACACGATGAAGCTCACCCTGATCGCCACCGGGCCGCTCAAGCTGATCAGTCCTCCGGCCGGGGTCAGCCAGTCCGACGTGGTCGACGCCGTGGTTTCTGGAAACCTCCCCGAGCTGCTCAGCCGCGTCGTCGTGCTGCCGCTGGCCCGGCTGGTCACCCCCGACCTGAACCGCAGGCTCCTCACCCGCAAGCAGATCGTGGACGAGCACTTCACGACCTCCGGACTCCCGGCCGGCCACGGCTTCACCCCGGAGAACCGCGCCCAGGGCACGGCGTACTACACCTTCGACAAGGGCGACGTGCGCTGCGTCGTGCTCGACACCGTCAACCCCAACGGGTACGCCGACGGGTCGCTCGACCCGGCCCAGTTCGCGTGGCTGCAGGAGACGGTCGCGGCCACCACCGACAAGGCCGTCATCGTGTTCAGCCACCACACCAGCGGCAGCATGAACAACCCGTTCGTGGCCACCGGCGGCGACCTCGGTCTGCCTCGGGTGCTCGGTGACGCGGTCGTCGACTACCTGCTCACCCAGCCGCAGGTGGTCGCCTGGTTCAACGGGCACACACACCGCAACGAGATCTGGTCCCACACCCGCGGCGACGGCAGCGGCGGCTTCTGGGAGATCAACACCGCCTCCCACATCGACTTCCCGCAGCAGGCGCGTCTGGTCGAGATCGTCGACAACACCGACGGCACCATGTCGATCTTCACCACGCTGCTCGACCACGCCGGCCCCGCGTCGTACGACGGCGACCTCGGCTCGACGCTGAGCCTGGCCGGTCTGTCCCGGGAGATCTCCGCCAACGACTGGCAGTCGCGCACCAAGGGCTATGAGGGGGTTCCCGAGGACGGCAACGTTGAGTTGCTCGTGCAGACCCCGGCCACGCTGGCCGGTGCGGCCTGCCGGGGACAGTCGGCCGCAGTCTCCTGACCGCTCAGTCGCCGGGCCGGGTGTCGAGAGGCAGGAAAGGCCTACGACGGCCTCGCGGGCCACTTTGACGGATTGCCGCTCTGTAGCTGGCGCCGTCAAGGTTCCGATCGGACGCACCAGGGGCGACCATAGGTGACCCGCCATTTACGGCTCTTCTGACTGATCCGTGGGTCACTGGCGGCCCGGTAGGGTCGGGCGGTGGCCGCCGAGGTTGAGCATTGCGAGGGCGATGAGGGCGTCGGGTGAGCGGAATCCGAAGGCCATGCGGGTGATGAGTCGGATCTTGGTGTTGACCGACTCGATCAGGCCGTTGGACAGGCCGTGGTCGATCGCGGCAAGGATTTCGACTCGGTGCCTGGCGACGCGGGCTTGGAGTTTGACGAAGGCCTCGATGCGACAGCGCCGCGCCCATGAGATCCATCGGTCCAGTGCTTCGGGTGCTTCATCGGGCGGCAGTCTGAAGACGGTACGGAGGCCTTCCTTGAGGAGGTAGGCGCGGTAGAGCCTCGGGTCGGTCTTTGCGATCCAGGCCAGCTTGGCTTGCTGGTGCTCGGTGAGGTTCTCGGGGTTCTTCCACAACGCGTACCGGGCGTGCTTGAGGGCTCGGGCATGCCCAGTGGCGACGGTGACCCGCCGGCCTGCTGACCAGCCGTAGGGCCTGGTGTGGCCGGCGCGCCGTGCTTGGTTCCAGGCGTCGCGGCGCACCGCATCCAGGGCGTCGGTTGCCCACCCGACGACGTGGAACGGGTCGGCACATCGAACCGCTTGCGGGCAGCGGCGGCGCACGACGTCGGCGATCCAGTCCGCTCCATCGGCAGTGACATGGGTGATCTGGGCGCATCTGCCCTGCCCGGAGGCTTCCAGGGCGTTGAAGAACTCCTCCACCGTGGAGCGGTCCCGACCCGGGCTGGCCCACACCAGCCGACCGCTGTCGTGGTCGACGACCACAGTCAGGTACTTGTGGCTCCGTTTGTAGGAGATCTCATCGATCCCGATCCGTCGCAGTCGGGCAAACAGGTCGAGTTCACCGGCGGTGTCGTCCCACACCCGGGCCACGATCGCGCCAACGGTGCGCCAGGCGATCCGCATCAACTCGGTGATCGCGGCCTTCGAGCTCTTGGTGGCCAGCCAAGCGACCTGCTGGTCGAACCCGTAGGTGTGCCCCGCACCGTGTCGCGCCCAGGACACCTGTCGCACCGTCGGCCCATGGACGCGGCAGTTCACTCGGGGCGCGTCGGCTTCGAGAAACACCTGCATCGTGCCCAGGTCCAGTCCGCGCCAACGCCGTCGCCCTTCACCCCGGTCGTACCAGGAGGCCCGGCTTCCGCAGACGCCGCAGCGTCCATGGCGCGCCCTTCGGGGCCGTACGTGGGCCACGACAATCTCGTCTACTTCGTCGTACTCGATGTTCTCGATGACGGTGTTCTCGACGCCCAAGAGGGCTCGCCATAGGCTGGCGTTTCGCACGCCGTTCTCCGCTCTGCAGTTTCTGACCTTCGACAAGCCAGAAACCTAGAGCGGGAGCGGCGTGTGGCCGTTCAGGCGCGATCAACAACCCACGGAAGCGTCACAAGAGCCC
>JAUYLL010000056.1 GCA_030698375.1 Nocardioides sp.
CGGCGCGCCCGAGGGCACCGGCCAGAACGCCCCAGGCGGCGGCTCCAAGGCCGCGTCGTGCGACGGCTTCAAGAACGGCACGGGCATCACCAAGGACAAGATCATCATCGCCAACGCCTCCGACATCTCCGGGCCCGTCCCCGGTCTCTTCCAGGGTGCTCAGGACGGTGTGCGCGCCTACGTCGCCTACTTCAACTCCCAGTCCGACATCTGTGGGCGCAAGCTCGAGCTGCTCACGCTCGACAGCCGCACCGACAACGGAGCCGACCAGCAGGCCTACACCAAGGCCTGCCAGAACGCCTTCGCCGCGGTGGGCAGCCAGTCGGCCTTCGACTCCGGCGGCGCCGCCACGGCCTCGAACTGCGGCATCCCCGACATCCGGGCCACCTCGGTCACCAAGGAGCGCTTCTCCTGTAAGAACTGCTACTCCTCGCAGTCGGTGAACGTCAACCAGTTCCAGAACGCGGTGCCGGACTTCATCAAGAAGACCACGCCCAAGGGTGCGAAGAACGCCGGCTTCCTCTGGATCAACGCCGGCGCCGGTCCGATCAACGCCCAGAACCAGGCCAAGGCGATGACCAAGCGCGGGATGAGGTTCGTCTACCAGCAGGGCATCGACGTCTCGGAGTTCAACTACGCCCCCTTCGTCCAGCAGATGAAGAGCAAGAACGTCGACTACGTGCAGTTCCTCGGGGCCTACCAGCAGGCAGTGCGACTGGCCCAGGCGATGAAGCAGCAGAACTTCGAGCCCGACCTCTTCATGCTCGACCCGACCGGCTACAACCAGGGCTACGTCGACCAGGGCGGTGACGCCGTCGACGGCACCCACGTGTTCATGAACATCGCGGCCTTCGCCGACGCGCAGAGCAACAAGGAGATGGCGCTGTACCAGGCCTGGCTGCGACAGGTGAAGCCGAGCGCAAAGCCCGACTACTTCGGTGTCTTCGCCTGGTCCGCCGCGCGGCTCTTCGTCGAGGAGTCCCTGAAGCTCGGGGGCAAGCTCGACCGCCAGTCCCTCATCCAGTCCGTGGGTCGGGTCCGCAACTGGACGTCCAACGACATCCACTCCGCCCAACAGGTGGGAGCACGCAACGTCGGTGACTGCTGGCGCTTCCTGCAGCTGCGGGGCGGCAAGTGGAACCCGGTGGGCGGCTCGCGCTACACCTGCAACGGCGTCACGAATGTGAATTGACATGATGAGCTCACTGCTGTCCTTCACGATCCTCGGTGTCTTCACCGGCGCGGCGTACGCGATCGCCGCGAGCGGCCTGGTGCTGACCTACACGACCACCCGGGTGTTCAACATCGCCCACGGTGCGTTCGGGATGGTGCTGTCCTTCGTCTTCTGGGACTTCAGCCAGCGCCAGGGGATGCCGGCGTGGATCGCCCTCCCGCTGGTGCTCTTCGTGGTCGCGCCGCTGTTCGGCCTGTTCGTGCAGCGGGTGATGACCCGCGGCCTCGGGGACGCCCCGGTCAGCGTCTCGCTGGTGGTCACGGTCGGGCTCTTCGTCGGTCTCATCGGCCTGGCCCAGCAGATCTGGCCGCCAGCGGCACGCACGGTGCCGCCCTTCTTCCCCGACAGCGGGCTGCAGATCGGTGAGGTCTTCGTGACCGGCCACCAGCTGATCACCATCTTCTTGTCGGTGGCGGTCGCGGCGGGCCTGTACGTCCTCCTCAACCGCACGCGCGTCGGCACCGCGATGCGGGCCAGCGTCGACAACCCCGAGCTGCTCAAGCTCTACGGTGGCAAGCCGTCGCAGGTGGCCGCCCTGTCCTGGGCGATCGGCACCTCGCTGGCCGCGCTGGCCGGCATCCTGCTCACCCCCATCATCGGGCTGGACTACTACGAGCTCACGCTGCTGGTGATCTCCGCCTACGCCGCCGCGATGCTCGGGCGGCTCAAGAGCCTCCCGCTCACCTTCGCCGGCGCGATGGGCCTGGGTCTGCTGCAGTCCTACGCGGTCGCCTACCTGCCCAGCGAGGGAGCCTTCTCGGGCATCCGCGCGGTGGTGCCGGCGCTGTTCCTCTTCGTCGTCATCGTCGCGATGCCTCAGGCCCAGCTCCGCATCGGTCAGGTCAAGGGCATCGTCTCGGCCCCGGTCCCGTCGCTGCAGCGCTCGGTCGGCTGGGGCATCGGACTGGTCGTGGTGATGGCCGGGGTGACGCTCACGCTGTCGAACACCAACCTGCTGCTCGCCGGCACTGCCGCGACGTACGCCATGGTGATGCTCTCGCTGGTGCTCCTGACGGGGTACGGCGGGCACGTGTCGCTGGCCCAGTTCACCTTCGCCGGGGTGGGTGCGCTGGCCTACGCCAAGCTCGACTCACCGAACCTGGCCGGCCTGTTCATCGCGGCCCTGGTCGCGGCGCTGGTCGGTGCGCTCGTCGCGCTGCCGGTGCTCCGGCTCACCGGTCTCTACCTGGCGCTGAGCACGCTCGCGTTCGGCGTGATCATGGACAAGCTGGTCTTCCAGGCCGGCTTCGCCTTCGGCTTCAACGGCAGCCTGCCCGCCGAACCGATGTCGGTGCTCGGCATCTCCATCACCGAGCCACGGGTCTACGTGATGGTGATGGTGATCTTCTTCGTCGCCATGGCCGTCGCGCTGCTCTCGCTGCGCCGCGGCAAGCTCGGGCGGGTGCTCATCGCGATGCGCGACAGCCCCGCCGCCTGCGGCACGCTCGGACTGGACATGCGCTGGTTCCGGGTGGCGCTCTTCGGGATCTCGGCCGGCATGGCCGGGCTCGCCGGTGCACTGTTCGCCGGGCTGCGCGGCACGATCGCGGCCACCGACTTCCAGCTCTTCGCGAGCCTGCCGCTGCTTCTGCTCGTGGTGGTCTGCGGGGTCACCTCGGTCACCGGGGCGGCCGCGGGTGGCGTCTTCCTGATGATGCTGCCGGTGCTGCAGTCCAACTACCCGGGCCTCGCGGGCCTCGCCTTCGCCGTGATCGGCTTCGGCGCCGTGGCGCTGGGCCGCGACCCGAACGGCCTGGCGAACCTCGGGTTCAAGCTCGGCCGGATCATCAACAAACGACTCGGGCCTCAGGTCCGGGGGATGCTGCCCGATCTTCCTGGAGTCAGGCGTGAGCGCCACTCCGAGGAGGAGTCGTGGGAGGACGAGGGACTCGCCGACGACGGCGAGCAGAGCTACGAGGAGGTGACGACCCATGGCGCTGCTCGAAGTTGACGACGTCGTCGTCCAGTTCGGCGGGGTGACCGCAGTCGACCACGCGACGTTCGCGATCGAGCCGGGGCAGATCACCGGCCTGATCGGACCGAACGGCGCTGGCAAGACCACGTGCTTCAACGTGATCACCGGCCTGCAGAAGCCCACCGCGGGCCACGTGCGGCTCGACGGCAGGGACATCACCTCGCTGCCGGTGCACCGGCGTGCCAAGCGTGGCATGGCCCGCACCTTCCAGCGGCTCGAGGCCTTCGGGTCGCTCAGCGTGCGGGACAACGTCCGGGTCGCCCTCGACATCCACAGGGGGGTCAAGGGCCTGGTCCGGCGCGCGGGCGCCGACATCGACGCCGTGCTCGAGCGGGTCGGCATCGCGATGTACGCCGACGACCCCGCCGACTCAATCCCGACCGGCGCAGCCCGGCTCCTGGAGCTCGCCCGCTGCCTGGCGGGAGACCCCCAGCTGCTGCTGCTCGACGAGCCGTCCTCGGGCCTGGACGAGTCCGAGACCGACGCCTTCGGAGACCTGCTCAAGGACCTCACCTCCGAGGGCAAGGCGATCCTCATGGTCGAGCACGACATGGACCTCGTCATGGCCGTCTGCGACGACATCCACGTCCTCGACTTCGGCAAGGTGATCGCGTCGGGCAAGCCGGCGGAGGTCCGTGCCAACCCCTTGGTCCAAAAGGCCTACCTCGGCTACTCCGACGAGGACGAGGTCGACGACGTCGAGGCCACGCGCACCGACCTGCTGCCGGTCGAGGACCCGCTGACCGAGGAGATCCCTGCGATCCGCGAGGAGGTCGTGCGATGAGCATCCCGATCCTGGAGGTCGTGGACCTGCACGCCGCCTACGGCCGGATCGAGGTCCTCCGGGGCGTCGACCTGAGCATCCCGAAGGGCGCCGTCATGGCCCTCCTCGGCCCGAACGGTGGCGGCAAGTCCACGCTGCTGAAGGTGATCAGCGGCCAGATGAAGCCCACCTCCGGCGACATCCACCTGGCCGGCGTGCACGTGACCGACCCCGAGCCCGAGCAGCTGGCCCGCCTGGGCTTGTGCACGATCCCCGAGGGCCGCAGCGTCTTCCCGAACCTCACGGTCGAGGAGAACCTCACCCTCGTGTCGTACGCCGGGGTCCCCGCCGAGGCGGTCCTGGAGACGGCCTTCGCGTACTTCCCCAAGCTCCTGCAGCGGCGCAACCAGCTCGCCGGCACGATGTCGGGCGGTGAGCAGCAGATGCTCGCGCTGTCGCGGGCCCTGGCCTCCGACCCGGCGCTGCTGCTGCTCGACGAGCTGTCGATGGGCCTGGCGCCCCTCATCGTCGAGGAGCTCTACGAGACGGTCGGGCAGATCGCCCAGACCGGGGTGTCCATCCTGTGCATCGAGCAGTTCGCCCGCACCGCGCTGCGGGTCTCCGACTACGCAGCAGTCATGACCGGAGGCCGCGTCGTGGCCACCGGTGAGCCCGACGAGATCAACGAGACCATGTCCGATGTC